>JBGPUS010000283.1:0-3616 GCA_041491325.1 Nitrospirota bacterium
ATAGTATCTATTTACGTTTCCCCAAGGAGCCCTCATGCTCTCGAAGGTCATCAGCTCGGCGGTACTCGGCATCGACGCGTACCCGGTGGAAGTTGAGGTTGATATTGCGAGCAGGGGGCTACCCTACTTCTCAACCGTGGGCCTCCCCGACGCTGCCGTCAAGGAAAGTAAGGAGCGCGTCCGCGCCGCTCTCAAGAACACGGGCTTCGATTTTCCTCTCAAACAAGTCGTAGTAAACCTCGCCCCGGCGGACATTAAAAAAGAAGGCTCAGCCTTCGACCTTCCCATCGCTATCGGGATGCTGATCGCTGAAGGCGTTCTGCCCCAGGAAATGGTAAACGGCTACCTCATCGTGGGCGAACTCGCGCTCGACGGCCGGGTCAAGCCCGTGCGGGGCGCGCTTTCCATGGCCGTGCTCGCGAAAAAAGCAGGCTATCGTGGCATGATCATTCCCATGGAAAATGCGCAGGAAGCCGCGGTCGTAGAGTCGGTAGACATCTTTGGGATGCGAACCCTGCCGCAGGTTGTGGAGTTTCTGGGAGGCATGGCCCCGATGGAGCCGACGAGCATCAATATACAAAGCGCGTTCGAGACCTACTCCGCTTATCAGGAAGATTTCTCCGAAGTAAGAGGGCAGGAACATGCCAAGCGCGCCATCGAAGTCGCCGCCGCGGGCGGACACAATATCATCATGATCGGCCCTCCGGGCTCGGGCAAGACCATGCTCGCGCGGCGGCTACCGACAGTACTCCCGCAGATGAGCTTTGACGAGTCGATCGAGACCACCAAAATCCACAGCATCATGGGGCTGCTCAGGCAAGGCCAGCCGCTTATCGCCACGAGGCCGTACCGTTCCCCGCATCATACGATTTCCGACGCAGGCCTGATCGGCGGTGGACAGGTCCCGAAGCCCGGCGAGGTGAGCTTGTCGCACAACGGAGTGCTGTTCCTTGACGAGCTTCCCGAATTCAAGCGAAACGTGCTCGAAGCGCTCCGCCAGCCGCTCGAAGACGGGCAGGTCACGATCTCGCGCGCCATCACGTCGCTTACGTATCCGGCGTCTATGATGCTTGTTGCCGCCATGAACCCCTGCAAGTGCGGGTTCCACGGAGACCCCTTTCATCAATGCCTCTGCACGCCGCACCAGATCCAGACGTATCGCTCAAAGGTGTCCGGCCCGCTTATGGATCGGATCGACATCCACATCGAAGTCCCCGCGATCAAGTTCAACGAAATTTCGTCCGATACCCCCGGAGAACCGTCTGCCTCCATCCGCCAGCGCGTGACCAGCGCGCGTGAAACCCAGCAGGAACGTTTCAAGGGTGAGCATATCCACGCCAACGCGCACATGAAACCGAAACACATCCGCAAATACTGCAAGATCGATGAATCCTGCCAGACGCTTATGGAGGCCGCAATGAACCGCCTGGGCCTCTCGGCCCGGGCCTACAACCGCGTGCTCAAGGTAGCAAGGACCATCGCGGACATTGAGGGGAGCGAGCCCATTTTGTCCGAGCATATTTCCGAGGCGATACAGTACCGGAGTCTGGATAGGCGGGTGAGTTGAGAGCATCCTCAAATAACTTGAAAATAGGCGATTGATGGCCTATACTTCATCTATGAAAACAATCGAATTATCAGAGAATGAAAGGGCCGCCCTTTTGAAGCTGAAAAAGGAGCTTGAAGAGCGGTTTAATCTCGTTGATTTCCGCATATTCGGGTCAAAAGCGCGCGGAGAAGCGACTCCTGAATCCGACATAGACGTGATGATCGAGGTTGAGGACTACAACCCTCGTGTTGAGTCCGGCATAGATGACCTTATCTTTTCCATAAATGTTGAATCTGATTGCTTCATCTCAGCGGTCATCTTCGGTCGGAAAGAGCTTGAAGAGGGGCCTCTTGGAGAATCTCCTTTGTATCGGGTAATTGCACGGGAGGGTGTCGAGGTTTGACCAGCGAGGAAAAAAGACAGGAACTGATTCAGTATCGGCTCAAGCAAGCCGCGGAAAGCCTGGAAGAAGCGGAGTTCCTCATGTCCGGCAAAAAGAGTCCCCGCTCCATTATCAACCGGACCTACTATGCCATGTTTTACGCGGTATTGGCCCTTCTCGTCAATGAACCGTATGCATCCTCAAAACATACCGGTGTTCTTTCCTACTTCAACAAAAACTACGTTAAAAGCGGCATTCTTCCTGAAGCGCTCGGTCGAGCTCTGAACAAGGCTTTTGAGCTGAGACAACGCGGTGATTATCGGGAGAATATAGAAATGACACACGAGCAGGTCGCGCCATTTATCTCCGACGCCCGGAGTTTTATAACTGCCGTACGGGTTCACCTCGAAAAATAGTATGTGATCCGCGTGCCATCCGCTGTTGTCTGATGAGATCCTTGATGGACTGGACAAAAAGTCGCGGGCGAAGGTGGCTGCGAACCTGTCGCTCCTGGAGGAAGAGGGGCCGCATCTCAAACGGCCCTATGCTGATGTCGTCAGAGGAAAAATCAGAGAATTGAGGATTCGCGAGGCGCTTAAGGATCCTGAGTTCAAGGCGCATTATCAGGAGGAGCGGCAGGCGCTTAACTGGCGATGAAGATCGCAAAGCTGCGCGAGAAAAAAGGTTTGTCGCAACAGCAAATGGCGAAGCTCATGGGGACGAGCCAGCAGGCCATTTCGCGGATCGAGAGCGGCGAGTACGAGGGCTTCACGCTCAAGACTTTGGAAAAGATCGCCGAGGCAACCGGCACGCGGGTGAAAATCGAGTTTGTTGCAGCGTAGTTCGTTGGTAATATCAGTTTTGCATTCCACTGCCGACAATGCTATGATAATATACCGCTATGAAAAACTTTCATCCCCGGTCGGCCTTCCGACCCCGGCGCTCCCTCTTCTGGGACGTTGACCCCAAAACGATAGACCCAAAAAAGCATTCAACATACATCATTGAACGGGTTTTGGAATTTGGGAGGGACCCCGAGGTGCGCTGGGTCTGGCAATCGTACCAGCCGTCCCTACTGAAAAAAGTCGTAAAAAACTCTCGTGCGCTTAGTCCAAAAACAAGGAGTTTATGGACGCTGCTTCTCAAAAACAGATAACCTGGCACAAAAAAGTTTTACCAGCTCCCGCGAAAAATGCGCTCGATTTTTTTATCCCCAGAAGTGACATTCGCTCCTTCTTTGCTTAAGCCTTTTAAAACAGATTAAACAACAAGCATTGAGGAATGCCAAGCGTGTCTGTTGCTTGCGTTTTTCAGGTTGACGTGATATGCCCATAGATATATACTCGTTTTCTGGGCGCGATCCATAACCGGCACCATATTCAGTGCCCTGTGTGCATCACTGTTATCATGGTCGGCAATTATTCTTTTAAGAAGGAAGAAGAGGAGAAGTAAATTTTGGATATGATTCAACGAGAAACAGACCAGGAAGCTCATTCTGAGTCGGATGTCGTAAGCGTTTCCGAGCGGTCGAATTTGCCCGTGCTCTCCATCATCCCGCTCGGCGGAGTGGGGGAGATCGGGCTGAACATGACCGTGCTCGAATATGGTGATGATATCATCGTGATCGACGCGGGGCTTATGTTTCCCGACGCGGAGATGCTCGGCGTCGATATCGTGATCCCGGA
>JBGPUS010000284.1:0-3612 GCA_041491325.1 Nitrospirota bacterium
ATGCTCCCTGAGATGGACCGAGGCGGCGCCAAAGACCGCAACGTACAACGCCAGATAGGAGCAGAGGAGCAACGTGACGAGCGAGGCGGGAATGAGCGGGACGCCGCCGTAAAAATGCACTGAGTTTGTGACCCAATAGACCGTGCCGACAAAGAAGACCACGCCGGTGATCCCGCCGAGCAGGAACCCTTCCTTGACTGTTCTTCCCTTGAGGGCGACGAACAGGGGGACGAGGGCCACCCAGGCGATGGGATGGAAATTAAATGTAGGGAATGAGAGAGCGAGCAGAATGCCGGAAAAGACGGCAAACGCGGAATTCCGGAGGGTCATGCTACTTTGCCGCCTTCTGTTCCTGCATCCACTTAAGAAGGCCGTCTTTCAACGTATTGTTGAGGCTTTTTTCTTCGCCCGATGCAATGAGCGGCTGAGGTTGCGGGGACCGGGACTTCTGCGGAGCGGTTTGAGGAGGCCGGGGCGGTGAGGTTTTAGCCGGCTCAGGCCTTGGCGAAAGAGGCCGGCGTTTCTGGTCCGATGCGATGGTCGGGCATAGACTGGAAACAGCGTGGCGGTACACAATCTCGCGTTTTGGCCCGTCCATGATGATGACATAGCTGTCGAAGGCCCTGATCCTGCCTGAAACACGGATTTTATTTTGAAGGGTGACCGTTAGGTGCGTTTTTCCTGCCAGGTAGGTGTCCAGCATTCTGTCGAGCAGATTTGTTTCCAAAGGAACGCCCCTCTTACGTCGTAAAAAAACCTTATTTCGACATCCGTGGGATGCCGACTCAACGATTGATTGTGGTAACCGCGTGTTTATAATACAAGTGCTGTTTGCCGCCCTCTTTCAGCAGAAGAGTAAAATTATCGTAGGCTTCTATTACTGCTTTGAACCGCTGTCCGCTGAGCAGGTAGAGCGTGAGGAGTTGTCCCTCTCTGATGGCCTTGTCGAGAAACTCCTGCTGAATATTCGGCCGGTTGACCGGAGCGGAATCCGTATGTGCGAGCCCGGATTGAACCGACACCGGTTGCGGCTCGGTGGTCGCAAGGAGGGGATGGGGCGCGGTAAGGTAGGCTATCTCTTGCTTCAGAATAGTGATAAGTTTGCCGTTCTCTTCGAGGTTGAGCTCGTAGCGTCCGATGTCGCGGACTACCCCTTCATGCTCGGATTTGTTCATCTGGCCGATACGGAGCGTAATACCGCTTGCAAGCGCCTGCGACAGGAATTGCGGTTCGATGGTCTGCTTGGACTCTTCCTTCTGAACTTCCATTGTGGAAAATGATAACTGAAATCGGGAATTTTTGCAAGAACATTTTCTTTTTTTTGATTTTCCACGTTTCTATTTAAATTCGCTTGATTTTTTCGGCGAAAAGATTATAATCGTCGAATTCAGTTTCCGGAAAGAGCATACGTACACGGAAGCGACTTGTCCGGTTTATCGGGTCTCAATAACAGCGGCGCGTTTATATCTTAGTTTTATCCATACAGGTTCAGGCAAACGCGCGGTTGTCATATATATTAATAAAAGAGGGGGGGTGAAAAAGAATGAAGAAGATATCAGCAATCATAGCGGCTCTGGCAGTTGTAGCGGTTTTTGCATTTGCCGGATGCCAGAAACAGGAAGCTCCGAAGTCGGCAGTGACGTCCGCAGTGACGTCCACGGCTACCACGACGGCCCCTGCAGCGGAACCGATGAAGAAGTAGTATTCAGTCAGGTTGTACGCAAAAGGCCCTCCGGACGATCCGGCGGGCCTTTCTTTATGGGGCCGGCCTTTCGCTTGTTATCTTTTTTTCGGGATTTTTGCGTAGAGTTTATCCGCGCAATCCGGACAAATGCCATGGCTGAATTCCGCTTCCGAGTTTTCACTGATATACGTCTCAATCTGCGTCCAATAGCCTCTATCATCGCGAATCTTCTTGCAGCTTGCGCATATGGGCAGCAGCCCTCTCAATGTTTTAATTTCCCTCGATGAGTGATCGAGCCTGGTGAGCAGCTTTTTCCGCTCAATGGCGTAGCGGATGGAACGCCCGAGCAGGCTGTCGGTAATTTGGCCTTTGACCAGGTAGTCCTGGGCGCCCTTCTGCGCGGCCTCGATGGCGAATTCATCATCATCGTAACCGGTCAGCACCAGTATCGGGACGTCGGGCGCTTGCGCGTACGCCTTTTCAAACGTGTTGAGGCCCGTACTGTCCGGCAAGTTGAGGTCCAGGAGAATCACATCAAAGCCGCCGTTAGTCAGTAATTCCAAGCCTTCTTTCAAGCGATCGACGTGCTTTACCTCGTAGATGACCGCTGCTGCATTGGACAGGTAACTCTGAATAAGCACGGCGTAATCAGCGCTGTCTTCTATCATGAGCACGTTGATGGTTTTCGTTTCCATTCGAATTCTCCTGCCTTTATATCGCGTATTGTCAATATCTAACCACAGAGTCCACAGAGAACTTCTTGAATAGGAGGGATAAAAGCGTATCTGGGATCGCCTCCCCCTCTGTGCCCTCTCGTAAATGCGCTTTTAAGTTCTTACTACGTTCCTTAAAACCCTGTGAGCACACAGAGTAATGTTGAAAAACAGCCTTTCGGTAGTGAGATTTCCCTCAGAGTATTGCTCTGTGCCCTTTGTGGTTTCATACTAGCCTCTTCTGTTTTCATAGAACTTTTGACAGTACCTTATATCGACCGGCGATAACAATAAAGGCCGCATACCGGCAGTATGCTCAGTATGCGGCCTTTTGTTCATTCTCGATAAAAACGGATCACTTCGGAACGTCGGTCGCCTTTGAGGGGACCTTGTAGTCTATCCCCACATCCGCCGCTGTTTTTTGTTTGATGACCTTGATGAAGCCATACCCCATGCCGGCGTGGCAGGCGTTGCAATCGCTGATGACCGCCATATACGCCTTTTCAAAGGCCGCGCCGTCCTGGGCCATGATCGCCTTGTCCACCGGCGCAAACGTGTCTTTGTAGAAGCCTGCCCAAGCCGGGTACTCGGCGGGTTTCGTCAACTTTGTCGGGTTCATGGCGTTATTCATATACTTCGACATATAAGCGGCGAGGCCCCAGTTGCCCCCTTTAGCCGCGAAATACATGTTTTGAAAGCGGTCGCCGACCTCGCGCATCGGGATGGCGAATTTCGGGATTGCGGCTTTTACGGCGTCTATCTGCTTCTGCATATCTTCCTGCATCGGCATTGCCGGATCCGCGGCATTGGCGGCGCCCATTCCGATGAACGAAAAAAGACCTGTAATGACGATTGACATAATGATTTTCTTAACCATAGTGAGCTCCTTTCAAGATTGTTTTTTGGTTGGACCGCGCCTTACAGCACTGTTGAATCACAATAGGGCAATTCTTTCGCTCTCACCTCCTTGTCATTGTCTTTTCGGCAAAGCGGACCGTCCGCGGACGGGTTTTCACAATTTTAGCACAAATTGTTTAGGCTTGAAGGGGAGGCTCAACAAACAAGAAATATTTTTTTGAGACAAGATGAGTTTCTTAGCAGCGTTAAAGATTTGCTACTTGCATAAAACTGCACTTTACTGCATAAGCAAGGGCTTTGTGACCGCCGGGAGAAAATAAAGCATGGTTATGACGGCAGTCTTGTAAAGAGGGCAGG
>JBGPUS010000285.1:0-3610 GCA_041491325.1 Nitrospirota bacterium
GTAAAAGAGCAGGGCCGAGAGCGCCCCGATCACGAGCACGAGGGGAAGCGCCTGGAAGGCAAGGACAAAATTCGCCCCCGGGTCCTGGAGGAGGAACGGCGGGGTCCCGCCGCCGACGTACCCGAAGACGAACGAGGTCCCTGCTTTTGTCGCGGCATCGAGGGCCAGGACCGCACTATTCAAGAAAAGAAATAGTTTCTTAAAAATCGGGACGTAGAGAAGAATGCCGGCTATGGCGAACTGGACAACGACGCCGACGAGCGCTGTCCTGATTTTAACGCTCTTCTTATTCTCGCTAATGAGCCAGGCGAAGCCGAGGAAGACAACAATGCCGAGAAAACCCTGTAGATGCATGGTGCTCTCCTTGTCAGCTTACGCCAACCCTTGACTCAGCCGGCCTCAATTTTTTTGAAACCATATCCCCGATAGAGTCACTCGGGGATGACAAAAAAATATTGGGAAACCGTCATTCCCGATGGCTTAAAAGCTTGCCCCAGCATGTTTGAAGCAGGGGGGAATCCGGTTTTGGATCACGCAAGCTTTGTAGAGCATAGTTGAGTCAATGGACACCCTAAAGAGTATTGATGTCCTGGTTCTCAAGGATAGGCTTGCGAAAGCCGTCTTTGGCGACTTTTATCATGGCGCGTCCAACCTGCTCTGTTGTGGTAACGTATTTCGGGAAGTGGGCCTTTACCAGCGGGAAAAGCGGTCCTATCAAGACATAGAATATTCGATACAGTCTGGTCTTCGAAACAATCCCCTGCAGCGGTCGGATGAATGCAGGTCTGAACATATACGCTGCCTTGAACGGCAGCGCGAGGAGAGCGTTTTCAGTCCTGCCTTTTACCCGCGCCCACATGCTGCGGCCTCGCTCGGTGCTGTCCGTGCCTGCTCCGGATACGTAGATGAAGGTCATATTCTGGTTTTGCTCAGCAAGGGCCTTCGCCGCAGCCATGGTTATATCGTAGGTCGCGCGCTGATAATCCTGCTCCTTCATGCCGGCAGAAGAGACGCCGAGGCAGAAAAAGCAGGCATCGTACCCCGAGAGCTCGTTCCTCACTGTGGAAAAATTGAAGAAGTCCTTGTGCACGAGCGCTCTCAGTTTCTTATGCTGCTGCCTTGGCGCGCTGCGTACGATTGCGAGGACGCTCTCCACAGTGGGGTCAAGCAAACACTCTCGCAGAACGCCCTGCCCGACCATGCCTGTTGCCCCGAAGAGAATGACTTTCATGGTGTCAATTCCTTGCTCAAATACTTAAATAAAAATTATTGCCACGAAGGCTCCAAGGCGCTAAGAAGGCCTCGAAATCAGGTCGCTAAACTTAAAAACTACGCTGCCTTCGTGTCTTCCTGACTTCGTGGCAAGTTCTGGTTCAGGCTTGTCCGGGTCAGGATTTTACAACGCGCACCAAGGCATTGTTCTCGTTCAAACCGTCAATGATGGCGCCCAGGCCGGCCATGTTCCGGAGGTAATCGATGGCGTCAAGCGAAATTTCTTCGCCGGGAACGAGGAGCGGGATGCCGGGGGGATAGACGGTCACGATCTCAGCCGATACTCTCCCGATCGCCTGGTCTATGCTCACCATTTCCGTGTCCGAATAGAACGCCTCGCGCGGCGTCATGGCAAAGAGGTTGTTCAGCGCGGGAGGATGTACTTTGTCCAGGGGGAGGAGCGCTCCCTGGAGCCCGGTTTCCGCGGATATCTGCTGGAGCGCGTCCACCAATCGGTTCAGGTCGTCCTGCCGGTCGCCGATGGAGACGATCACGAGTACGTGGAACGGGTCAGCCATCTCCACCTGGATGCCGAAACGGATGTTCAGCATCTGGGACACGGAGTAGCCCGAGAGCCCCAGGTCCGACACCGTGATCGTGAGCTTGGTCACGTCCATGTCCGCCATGCCGGCTTGCTGTGCCCGGTCTTTGCTGAAGCAGGTAATGCCGGGGATGACATTTATTTTGGCGCGGGCCTCTTCCGCGAGTTTGATGGTCCGGGTCAGCAGCTTTTTTCCCTCCGTGGCCATCTGCATGCGAGCCAGGTCGAGCGAGGCCATCAGGATGTACGACGGGCTCGTGGTCTGAAGCAGTTTGAGCGTGTTGGTGAGGTCGTCGATGTTGATTCGTTGGGATTTGGCGTGCATCATGGATGCCTGGGTCATGCCCCCAACGATTTTGTGGGTGGACTGGACGCAGAGGTCAGCCCCGGCCTCAAGCGCGCACTTCGGAAGCTTGGGGTTGAACTTGAGGTGCGGGCCGTGGGCCTCGTCCACGAGCACGATAAGCCCTTTTTCATGCGCGTAGGAGATGAGCTTTTCAATATCTGCGCAGAGGCCGTAGTAATTCGGGCTGGTGAGCATAAGCGCCCGTGCGCCTGGGTTTTCGTCCATGGCCTGTTTAGCCGTCTCAAAGGTCACATTCAGCGTGAGCTTGAGGTCGCGGTCGAAGACCGGCTGGAAAAAGACGGGCTGGGCCCCGCTCATGATGAGTCCCGTGAGCACCGAGCGGTGGCAGTTCCGGGCTATGAGCACCTTGTCCCCGGGGCCGGTGGTGGACGCGACCATGGCGTGGTTCCCCACGGTCGTGCCGTTCACTAAAAAATACGAACGGTCCGCGCCGGCGGCTTTTGCCGCAAGTTCCTGGGCTTCCTTGATAACGCCGGTGGGGTTCTGGAGCGAATCGACTTCGTCGAGGGTGGTGAGATCGATAGAAAAAATACGCGGCCCGACATACTTTCGGAACCGCGTGGATATGCCTTTGCCGCTTTTATGTCCAGGGGTGTGGAACGAAACCTTATGGCTCTCCGCAAGGCTGACCATGGCGTCGAACAGCGGGGTGCGGAACTGCTCGTCCTCTAGGCGGTTGGGAGGAGGATTCATGGCCTTTAGTGATACGTGAAGAGGGGGGCGTTATCCTCTATGATCTTGGTCTCTTCCGCCATGGCCTTGCGGATGTGCTTGGGCAGCATGTACATGCCCTGGTTTGTAATGCCGTCGTAATACCGGTTTTCGCCCTTGATCCGTTTCTTGATCATGGCATCAAGGTCTTTGGGCGCAAACTTGCTTGGATCGAGGTTCTTTGAGGCAAGGGTAAAGCCCCAGGGGAGCCCGAAAGACGGGATGGACACATTGTACGGGCAGACCACGGGAAATACGGAGCTTAAGGTCTTATTGACCGCTGTAAAATTCAACAGCTGGTGCAGGGCCGTCGTTCCCGCCTGAAGTGAGATGGTCCCGTCCGGGCTGAGCCGTTCTTTCACGATCTCGTAGAATTCCCGAGTAAACAGCAGATATGCCGGGCCTTCTTCTACGGGCTCGGAGATGTCGATGATGATCGCATCATAGGTGTCGGAGGTTTCTTCCAGGTACTTTCGCGCGTCCATGTACCGAAGATCGGTCCGGGGGTCGTCAAAAGCGCCCTGGTGCCACTCAGGAAGCAACTCCTTGGACTTTTCGACCACTTCCTGGTCGATATCCACCATCATGCAGTATTCCACGCTCTTGTGGCGCAGCACTTCCCGGAGCGTGGCGCCTTCGCCGCCGCCCACGATGAACACCCGTTTGGGGTCCGGGTGGGTGAGGAGCGCGGGATGCACCAGTGCCTCGTGATAGATGAA
>JBGPUS010000286.1:0-3597 GCA_041491325.1 Nitrospirota bacterium
AGTTACTGATTTTGCT
This sequence comes from Nitrospirota bacterium, assembly GCA_041491325.1. Classification (GTDB taxonomy): domain Bacteria; phylum Nitrospirota; class UBA9217; order UBA9217; family UBA9217; genus JBAZLV01. Next base: position 17 of record JBGPUS010000286.1, read on the forward strand.
TTCATCTGTGTTTATCTGTGGTTTAATCGCAGTTTATTGGATTATGAAAGGAGGCAGCTATGTTCGGAACCCAATACATAAAGGTTGATCCCACGATGTATGTCATGCAGTACAAGAAAGGAAAACTCATCAGGCAAGGGACGGGACTTTCATTCTTTTACTTTGCGCCGATGACGTCGCTCGTGGCCGTGCCCGTAGGCAGCACGGATGTCCCCTTCATCTTCAAGGAAGTCACCTCTGATTACCAGGAGGTCACGATTCAGGGGCAGGTGGTCTTCCGGATAGCGGATCCCGTAAGGCTGTCTCAAATGCTGAACTTTACGCTGGATGCGGCTAATCAAAAGTACGTGTCCGACGATCCTCATAAAATAGCGCCCAGGATCATCAGCCAGGTGCAGGTCCTTGTCAGGAGCGAGCTTCAGGTGCGCCCTCTGCGTGAGGTCGTGAAATCCTTTGAAGAGCTCGTAAAAAAGGTCCGGTTAGCCTTGACGGAATCAAAGGCACTTGTCTCCCTGGGAATTGAAATACTCGACCTGTCCGTTCTCGCTGTTAAGCCCACGCCGGAAACAGCGCGGGCGCTGGAGGCGGGCATCCGGGAGCAACTGCTCAAGGAAGCGGATGAGGCGATTTATGACCGCCGGAACTCGGCCATTGAGCAGGAGCGGGCGATCAAGGAGAATGAGCTGAATACCGAGATCGCGATCGAGAACAAGAAGCGCCAGATCCGCGAGACACAAATGGACGCTGAGCGCGCGGTCCAGGAGAAAAAGCGGCTGCTCAATGAAGAAGAGATGGCAGGCAAGGTTTCTCTTGAAGAGAAAAACAAGGAACTTGTCCAGTTGAGCGCCGAGAACGCACGGGTCGAGGCTGATGCCAAAGCATACAGCATGGCGGCGGTCATGGATGCTGTTGCCAAGATCGACCCCAAAGTGCTCAATTCCCTGGCGAGCATGGGTATGCAGCCCAGCCAGCTCATTGCGGCGTCGTTCCGCGAACTTGCGGGAAGCGCAGCCAAGATCGGCGAGTTGAATATCTCTCCCGATCTCTTACGGGAGCTTGCAAAACAAAGCAGGTAGACGCATGAAACGATTGACGGAAAATAAGATCATACTGCTCACCAGGACCACGCGTTTGGAAGAATTGGTGGCCCGGTTCAACACCCTGGGACAGGCCAAATTCTACGTAGAACACCTGGGCGCGAATTTTACTGACTACGAGCTCGAGCACAGGAACTACAAGACGGCCCTGCAGGATACGGAGATGCAGCTGCGCGCGCTGGGACGCGTCCAGGTGCTGGACCGGGCCTTTCTTACCAATTTTGTTTTCGGTAATGACGATCTTATTGTGGTCCTGGGTCAGGATGGTCTTGTTGCAAACACGCTGAAGTACCTGCGCGAGCATCCGGTCATTGCCGTGAATCCCGACCCTGCGCGTTGGGACGGAGTGCTCCTTCCGTTCGGGGTAAACGATGTTTCAAAAATCGTGATCGATGTCTTTGCAAGGAAGCGTTCCGTCCGGGAAATTACCATGGCCAAGGCCGCGCTCAATAACGGGCAGATTCTGTACGGCGTGAACGATCTTTTTATCGGCCCAAAATCTCATGTGTCCGCCCGGTACCAGCTCAGCATCGGCCGGCAGCGCGAACAGCAATCATCGAGCGGGATAATCGTATCAACGGGTCTCGGGTCAACGGGGTGGCTTAAGAGTGTCCTGGCGGGCGCGCGGGGGATCGGAAGCTCCTTCGGCAAGGCGTTTGAACCCGATGTCCTGAAGACGTTCAAATGGGAATCGGATTACCTCTACTATACGGTGAGAGAGCCCTTTCCCAGCAAGTCCTCGGGAGCGTCCTTGGTCTTCGGGAAGGTCACGCCGAAGGAACCGATGCTCCTCGTCTCTCAGATGCCGGAACATGGGGTAATCTTCAGCGACGGCATAGAGGCGGATTATCTGGAATTCAACTCGGGTACGCAGGCGACGATAACCGTAGCGGAGAAGAAAGGGCATTTGGTGGTTTGAACCCCATGACGTTTATTTGTATCGCATGTAGCCGCACCCTTTCGGGTGCGTTTTTTCTTTCCTGTGGCTTTTTACTTCTTGTCCTTAAGCAAATTCTCAAGGGCCGCGAACGGCCGGTGGGTAGCAGGCCCTTCTCGCGCCTCGTCCGGAGGGGCTGTTCCCTCAAGCAGGTATTTCTGGTGCTCGTTTTCGTGACAGTACATGCACAAAAGCTCCCAGTTGCTGCCGTCGGGCGGATTGTTGTCGTGGTTGTGGTCCTTGTGATGGACGGTCAGCTCGCGGAGCTTCTTGCCTTCGAATTCCCGGCTGCACCTGCCGCAGACATGCGGATACCGCTTGAGTGCTTGTTCCCGGTAGTCTTTTTCCCGAAGCTCCCTATTGCGCCGGGCCTTGGAAATGATTTCCTCATGTTTTTGCGATTTTCCTGACGGCATATTCATCTTTCCCTCGCCGGTTTTTTAACCACGGGCAGCATACCATGCACGCTGCATTATGAGCCGGAAACAAGCTGCGGTATCCGTACGCTGTTTTCCGCGCTTTCGAAATACTCCCCGATCTCCCTTTTCACATCCCGTAGCCGGTCCAGGTGATTTATCCTCTGCCTGAATTCCGCGCCGCCGGAAAGACCTTTCGTGTACCAGCAGAGATGCTTGCGCATCTCCCGCACGCCGATGTTTTCGCCGAGCAGTCGGACCACGTCGCCCAAATGCCGCAGCATGACTGTTTTCCGTTCTTCCTGCGAAGGGGAAAACGGGAGTACGCCCGTTTCGAGATACTGCTTTGCTTCCCGGAAGATCCACGGATTCCCTTGGATCGCCCTGCCGATCATGACCCCGTCGCACCCGGTCTCGTCCAACATCCTCTTTGCATCATGGGCCGTGCGGACGTCGCCGTTCCCGATCACGGGAATGCCCACGGACTTCTTAATGGTCTTGATCATGCTCCAGTCCGCTTGGCCGGAAAAAGCCTGCGCTTTTGTCCTGCCGTGCACGGTCACCGCGGCAACGCCAAGGGCTTCCGCGGCCTGGGCAAAGTCCAGGGCCACGATGTTCTTCGCGTCCCAGCCCAGCCGGATTTTGACCGTCACCGGGATTTTTGACGCGCCGACGACCGCGGACATAATCTCTTTCGCAAGCCCCAGGTCCCGAAGCAGCGCCGAGCCTGCTCCGCTTTTCAGGATCTTCGGCACGGGACAACCCATGTTGATATCGATAAAATCCGCTTCTCCCTGCGACACGATATGCGCCGCCTCGGCCATGGACGCGGGTTTCGAACCGAAGATCTGGAACACGACCGGCCGCTCGGCCGCGTGGGTATGAAGCATGCCGTGGGTGCGTTTATGCTCCCGGATCAGCGCCTCGACGCTCACCATCTCGGAAAACACGAGTCCGGCGCCGAGCTCCTTGCAGATTACGCGGAAAGGGAAGTCCGTGACGCCGGCCATGGGCGCGAGAACGAGCGGGTTGTTTTTCAGAATTTCCGTGATGGTCATTTTTGCATTATAAACCTAAAGAAGCACGGAAACTATTTTTTTTTAGTGCGGGCCTTAAAATCTATTATACTTA
>JBGPUS010000287.1:0-3583 GCA_041491325.1 Nitrospirota bacterium
CGAAAAAGTCGTATTGCTGAGTCGTAATCTTCATCCACGAGTTTTGTTTTTTGAATCTCATCAAACCCGTGAATTTTGCCCTGAAATTCCGAACCTTCGGTTTGCCGAGTGCTCCCGTGTACTCAAGATATTTTTGCACCGGCTTCGGCAGGCGTCTGATATCATCTTTGGTTACGAGAGGAATGTCGGGTGAGCTTTGCAGTCCCTTTTGCGCTTCTGTCTTGTACACGTTGCGAAAGCTCGATGGCTGGGCATTTAGAAACGATATGATGAGCGGGAACAGGATAATGACATTCACAAGTGTTCCGAACTTTGCATCGCTCCAGGAGAGAATGATGATGCTTTGAGACAAAATTAGAGCCGCTCCGGCAGTCGTCCACCAGAGCTCATTTTTTAAAAGCAAAAGAAGGGCCGCTGTTGTAAACAAAAGCGCGCATAGAAGCCACAGAACGCCTATGGGCTTGGAGATGCTTTGTGTTATTTGGCCGATTTCCGCCCATTTGAAAGCTTTTACAAAACCCATTAGGTGGACAAGGCCGTGCAGAATGACGATGAAAAAGAAAAGCATTCGCAAATGGCGAACTCTCCTGCGTAAGATGCTGTAGAAAAAAACACTGAAAACAAAATGCGCACCCTGAAGGGTGCGGCTACATTTGGATAAAATAAACGTTTTAGGGCGTCGTAGCCGCAGGCTAAGTGCCCAGAGGTTATGAGTGCGTAGCGTAGCCTGCTCTAGCGAAATTGCGGCCATAAACGAATGCAGGGGATTAGCCTGCGTAAGCAGTTACGGTCTTTGGCGTGATGCGCGATGAACTGCGTGCATCACCGCTCCCCTTTGACCTCGTAGAGAGCGATGCCGGCCACGCCTTTGATGACATCGAAATGCTTGTCGAGGGTCATAATCTTGACCTTGTGTGCCTTTGCAGCAGCAAGATAACAATCCGAAAGTCCGACGGATTTCCCTTTCCTCTGAAGTGTGTTGGACAGCTCTCCCGCAGCCTGCCACAGGTCCAGCGATTCACCCAGGAATTCAAAAACGTGCCGAAAATCCCGGAGAACCTCCATCTCTTTTTCTGACTTTGCGCCCTGAATAAGCTCTGCAAGAATGATCCCCGAGCAAGAGACCCTTTTGTCGTCAATGAGGCCGGAAATGGCGCTGTACCAGGGCTCTTTTTTTCGAAAGAATTCGATCCATGCCGACGTATCGACCAATATCTTATCCAAGGCGTTTGTCCCCATGCCTGAGCCGCTCGGCGGACATGGTGAATTCCATGTTTCCCGCCATGACCTTGATCCGCTCCTGCTTCTTCATCCTGATCTCATCGCGGATGGCCGTGATGACCGCGTCGGTCTTGCTCTTCGCCTTGATCTCTGACATGAGTTCGTCAAGGAGAGTACTGGGTAAAGTTATGGTTGTTCGTGACATATTTAACCTCACTGTTTGTATGCTATATATTAGCACATGTTTGTGATTTCTTCAAACATATTTTATAAGAGGGACATTAGTGCGTCGAAAAAAAGAATGGGTTCACGGCAATTGCCGTGAACCCATCGATGAAGCGTATCGTTTTTTTAAGAGCCGCAGGAGATTCGCTTAATCCAGATTCTCAATCAGTTCCCTGACCGTCGAAAACAGGTCCCCGGGAATCGGATGCACGCGCGGCACGGGCCGGGTCCGTCCGAGCTTCATGAGCGGGGCCTCGGTGTCCTTGTTGAAGCAGAGGACCTCGGCGCGGCTGCCGAGGTAATCGATGTGCTGCGGCGCGCCGGAAATGCCGAGGGCGATGATGAGCTTCGGGTTTACGCGCACGCCGGTCTGGCCGATCTGCGCTTCGAGCGGCAGGAGCTTCAGGTCCTGCGTGACCTTGCGCGTTGCGCCGAACATCGGCGCGAGGCCCATGGCCGCAAGTTTTTTCCCGAGCTTGTCCGCAAGTTCATACCCCGAGCGGTCCCTAATGCCGTAGCCGAGATCGATGATGACCTCGGCCCGGGCGAGTGTGGGGGCCTCGACCGGCGGCAGGGGCATGAGCCATTCCGCATTGAGGGCCAGTTCGAGGATCGAGGCTTTAAACGATTTATCGCCGACGGCTGTTGGTAATTCTGCCTCGGGAGAGACGGCGATGAACGCAGCTGTTCCGACAAGTGTTTCATGACGAATGAGTTTGCCCTCGTAGGCCGGGAGCGACACGGTCAGGAAGCCTTTTTCCGTTTGTTTCATTGCCGTTACGCCCGAGCAGAGCAGTATCCGGGTTCCGGTTTCCCCGGCCGCGTATGCGAACGAACTTGTCCACTCCGGGCCCGCTGCTATGAACGCCGCGGAGGAGGTCTTCATGACAGCGCGGATCAGCTCGCGCTTTCCATGCTGGGAGAGCCGGTCGTTCTTCGTGTCCACGCAGAAGGCTTGCCCGCAGCCGTTGGCCTGAGCGAGCCCCAGGAGGCGCGGCCACATATGCCGGGGAGACGCTATAACGGCATGCGCCTCTTTGCCGAAGATGTCGGCGGCGAACCTGCAGGCGCGGAGGGCCGCAAGGTTCGCTTTTTGATCACCCGGGTCGAGAAACGCCCAGAGCGCGTTCGCGCCCGACAAGGAGTTTGCCGAGGCCGGCGTTCCCGTATAATCGCTCGTTCCCGCGGAGCCGGCTTGGGCTGCGTATTCCTTCAGGTATTTCGCGGCGCCGGAAACCGTGGTGATGGTAACGGCCGCTGGTGCGGACCCGGAGGGAACTTCGAACCGCGGCAAGGACTCCTTACCCCGGTGGTCCGCGGCAGGGAGCGTTTTTATGCGTGAAAAAAAGGATTCCACGGTGTTCGCCATGCTCATGGCAGCGTCCTCCGCAACAGCGGTTATCCCGACTACCGCCGGAAGCGCCGTGTGTTCCAGCCCGGACCCGTCCGATTTTACATCAATGCGCTCCTTGCGGTAAAGGACCCGCTTTAGACTTCCGGCAAGACAGCCTCCAAGGCTTTGGTCGCCGTCCAAGCAGTCCGCTCCCGTGATGATCAAATCGTACTGCTGAAGGGCTTCGAGGTCCCGTATGGTCTTAACGTATTCCTCGGGCTTGGCAGCCGGGTCGAGGTCGAGCCTGTACAAGCTGTCAGCGAGCGCGCCTGCTGAGTCGCGGAGCAAACGTTCATGCTCCGGTCCGCCCGGCATGAGCGCGTCCACAATTGCGGCGGGGCTGCTCTCGGCCTTGAGCTCAAGGGCCTGCGTCAGTCCGGCGAGGTCCCGGGGATCGAGCTTCCAGACAATTTCCCGGATCGCCCCATTGGCAAGTCTCGGAGAAGGAGACAGTTCGGCAACGGGTCTCACAATAGAGAGTATCCGGATAGGCGCATTGAGCGTCCCAAGGGATGGGCGGAGAGGCACAGGTTTTTCAGCCGCGAGGTCGAGCGCGGCATCGGCGGCGCGGACTTCCGGCATGTCCATATTATTCTTCACCTGTTCCCAGGTCGAGAGATATTTGACTTCGAGGTGAGCAAGACGAAGCGCCGAACGGTCCAAGGCCCGCCTAGCCGCGGCGAGCATCGCGGGAGCATAATCCGGCGAGCTTTGCGCAAGGAGCGACGTCCGGGTCTCAAGCCA
>JBGPUS010000288.1:0-3554 GCA_041491325.1 Nitrospirota bacterium
CCCGAATTTCTCCGGCACAAGCACATCCAGGAATGCGCCTTTCATCGGCATCGCCACCTGTATCTCAACTGAACCGTCGGACAGATATTGCGTCTTGATCACACGGGCGCCTTTGACCACGCCGTCAACCCGTGTTCGTATAACATCGCTCTTGACCATGAAGTTCTCAACCGTGGTTTCGGCGTCAACACGGACGCCCTTCACCGTTTCGAGGAGGTTCCTCAGCGCAATGACAAAAGCGGCGCGTTCGGCCATGGCACGGGCTTGTCCCTGGTTCACGGACAGTGACGGCGGCGCGCCTATTCCGGTTGCAATAACCTCGTTCGTGGTCCAGTTGATCTGCCCCGAGTTTAAGGTTTCTATTGCTTCTCCCGGCTTCGTGTTCTGCGCGGAACCCGCTCCGCATAAAGCAATGATCGCCAAGAACAACATTATTGCCGCCAGCTTTTTCATTTTTCACTCCTCTATTAGTATAGTGCGCATGGGAACTCCTTCACGCACTTAAAAACCGAATGATGACGACGGCATCGCGTGCATTCAGGACAGGAAATTCCGGCTACTTTATCACAAAATCAAGAGGGACCTCTTGGCCCGCGTCGACCTGTATTGTGCGTGAAACGTCCTTATCGCCGGCCATGACCGATATTTTGTACTGGCCCGGCGCAAGGCCTTCGATGCGGTATGAGCCGTCTCTTTCGATTGAGACGCCATAGCTCGTGTTGCCTTCTTTATAGAACACATCGCCGTCTTGCAACGGCTTGCCATTGCCGTCCACGACCTTGCCTTTGACCACGCCCCCGGGTCTGAGGATGAAATTCAGTTTGTATACCCGGCCCTGATCAGCCTGAAGCTCTTGAGACGATTTAGCAAAACCGGGTCCCTTCAGCTCTACCCGGTACTTGCCGACATTCGGCAGTGTGACCGCGTATTTTCCTTCCGCGAACGGAGCGGGCGTCCCTCTCCCCTCTTTCCAAAGAACGACTGAACCCTTCGGCACCGGTCGGCCCCCCTGGTCGGTTACGGCGCCGGTAATGAGCGCTGAATGCTGCCGCTCATCCAATCTCCGGCCCAGCCGCTTCTCCCGGGGAAAGGGAAGTTCATCGACCATGACCGTCTTATCTTCTTCACGGAAAATGGTATAGAAGGTGGCCTTATCGACTTCCAGGTAGCCGCCCTTATAGGCGCCGGGCATGTCCATGCCGTCAAGACGGAGAATGACGTGAAAAGGGTCGACAAAATTGTGAGAATGCTCTGCGTCGGAAAACGCCCATCCCGCGTCGGGATAGTAAACTTCAAGATAAGCGTGGAACCCGCCGTCGTTCACCTTTACTCCCCAATAGTCCTTGGAAAAACCCCACTCGTACCCGGGAGGAAGATATCCATGCGCGACGCGGGCAGGGATGCCGGCCGCCCGAAGCAAGGCCACGGCAAGATTGGAATAGCCAACGCAGTACGCTTTCTTGTATCTGAACGCGGAGACTGCATCAGTCGGCACCGTGATGCTCGTATCGAAGGTAAGGTTGTCTGCTATCCAGGAGAATATGGCGTTTGCCGCTTCGTGTTCATACCTGCTGTCTCTCGTTATTTCACCGGCCAGACGCACGAGAGACGGGTCCGTGGATTGCCGGTCACGTTCCGGCATAAGATATTGCGATATCGGCGCGGGAATTTTCTGCGAAGGGACCGGGAACGGGACCCGTGTCTTGAGAGGCCCCATTCGGGAGGTCACGGTCACGCGTTTGCTGAACTCATCCAGGTTGACCACTTTCTGCTCAAAAGACTCGTTACGGTAATCGGGGATGAAGGCGACGCCCCGCGGATTCACAATATCGTAAACCACCGTGTGTTCTCCTTCAAGCACCTTGAGCCCCGCATTCGCCTGGGGAGCATTAAAGAGCATTATTAATGAAAGAATGATGAAGAGCGTATGTTTGTTCATGATTGTCACAATCATCAAAAAAGCCCGCTCCGCAGGCGCGGAGCGGGCAACGTTAAGAGAGCTAAAATTTGAGCTGATTTTTGAACTCCCGGATTGCCAGGAGAGCGTCAGCGCCCGATACGGGTTCCAGCATCTTGAACTCACCGGTCGCCTTGTCGGCTTCCAGGAAACCGCGCGAGGTTACGGTCATGACGGCATTGAATGCATAGTGGTCATTCCGCATGTCCGGGAACGGCGAGGTTGCTCCGAGGAATTTCGTGGCCAGTTTCTCGTCGCCGGTCACTTTTATGAGAATGTCCTCGAGCATGACGGCGAATTCGCCTTTTGTGATGAGCTTGGTCGGCTCGAATTTGTGGTTGGGACCGGCCTCAAGGCCGCGGATCTGGAGCTTAAGCACCGTATCGATGCTCGGCTTAAGCCAGTTGTCCGCAATGTCGGTAGCCGCTTCCATCTTGGTGACTTTTTCGGTCGCCATTGCCGTCGAAGACTCGGTCGGGGCTTTGAAGCTCGTGTCATAGGTCTTGATGCCGCGCTTCGTGAACAGCTTTTCGAGGTTCATCTCCTGATCGAACAGCGCGGAAACATCAGCCCGGTCTATCTTGTCGATAAGGGCGATCTTCTTGCCGATCTCGGTCCCGGGCGCCGCGCGCTGAATTTTCTGGATCACGGCCCACTCGGCATTGGCCTCGTTGGTAAGCTGCTTGTTCATAGTAAGGACGTTTTTGAACATCTCGGCGGCCTTGTCGAAATCAAGCGCTACCTTATAGCACATGCCCATATAGTAGTAAAGCGGCGCGCTGCCCGCGTCTTTTTTCTGCGCGGTATTAAACTCCCCTTCGGCGTCTTTCACCAGGGTCTTGACTTTGCCCTGCTCTTTTACCATCTGCAGGCCGTAGAGACGGATCATGCCGATATGGGACTCGATGCCCTTGTCAAGGCCCTTGGCCTTGGACATATTTTCAAAGGCCGGTTTAAATTCTCCCTTTTTGCCGAGGACCAATCCCTTGCCGATATACCCGAAAGGCGACTTGGGGTCGAGTGAGATGGCCCGGTCGAACGACTTGAGCGCATCATCAAGCTGGTCCTTATCCAGGTACTTTAGTCCCTGATTGTAGTGGTACTCAGGCGTGTCCATCACCGACGTGGAAGGAGCGGCTTTGGGTCCGCACCCGGAAACCACGACCGCGAGCATTGCCAAGAGCACCATGAGGCGTTTCATCTGTATAAACATCACTGACCTCCAGTAGGTTATTTCGAATCGGGCAGCAGCCTGCCCCTTGAAAACGGTCTAATCCACGAGGATGATAACCCTGCACTTCTCCAGCATGCTCAGGTTCTGTGAAACGCTCTGGAGCGCGGCGGCATCTGCATTGCTGATGACCGTGTCCACCCTGGCGTCACCCGCTACCTTGAGGGCCTTTACCATAAGCGGTTTGTCAGTTACGCGGGGGTTCGCCTGGGCCGCGGCAGGGTCCTTCAAATAGCCGACCATGCCCTCGCGCACCGCGTAGTCCCTGTTGATAAAAGCGGAGCCGTAGACTTCCTTGCCGTCTTCATTATATATCTTGGGCGCCATGGCGGGCCTGACGCCGAGCCCACGCGCATCTATGATCAG
>JBGPUS010000289.1:0-3536 GCA_041491325.1 Nitrospirota bacterium
AATCGCCGCGGGAACGCCGTTTCTTGCGCCTGCTTTGGGCAGAAAGAAAAGCGGGGAGACGTTTCACGCTGAGGTGTCCATCCATCCGGTGAAGAACGGCAGTGGCGCGGTTACGCTGATCATTATGACCGCGCGCGACGTCACCGACCGGATACGGTTGGAAGATGAGCTGTATCGCTTGTCGCGGTATGACGTTCTGACCGGCCTGCCGAACAGGACATTTTTTATCGAGCTGCTGGGCCGGGAGATAGAACGAGTAAAATCCGGGAAACAAATCCTTTCGGTCATGATCCTCGAAATAGACCGGTTTAAGTATGTGAATGACGTGTTCGGCTTTGAGACCGGCGATGAGGTCTTGAAGTGGGTGGCGCAAAAGGCGGGCGCCCTGATTCAGCAGGAGGACATCATTGCGCGTTTGGGCGCCGATGAATTCGGCATCGCGCATATCGACGTCGCTCCGCCGTCGGATGCGGCGTCGGTTGTGGTCCGGATCTCGGACGCCGTTTTAACGGACGCGCCGGTGAAAGACCGGGAGCTTGCCATGACCATGAGCGCGGGAATCGCCCTGCATCCGCAGGACGGGGAAAACGCGCAAACCCTTATGCAAAACGCGGACATTGCCCTTGCGAAGGCGAAGACCGTGGGGAGAAATAATATCCAGTTCTATACCGAGGACATCAACGCGCGCGCGGTTGAATTCGCTTTCATGGAGAAGCGGCTGTTCAGCGCGCTGAAAAACGACGAGTATGTCCTGAACTACCAGCCGTACTGCAATTTGACGACGACCGACGTGTCGGGCGCGGAAGCCCTCATTAAATGGAAGAACACTGAGCTGGGGATGGTTTCACCGACGAAGTTTATCCCCACGCTGGAAGACACGGGCATGATCATCGACGTCGGCGAGTGGGTCCTCAAAACCGCCTGCCGGCAAATGAGCGAATGGGGCAAACGGACCTATCCGTTTCCCATGTCGGTAAATCTGTCGATGATCCAGTTACGGCATAAATATCTCCTGAACATGGTGTCGGAGGCCTTGAGTGAATTCAAGCTTGCTCCCGAGCGCTTGACCCTGGAAATCACGGAAGGCATTTTCATGCACGATATGGAGTTCTCGACTTCGATCCTGAAGCGTCTTAAGGACATCGGTATCTCGATTTCCATCGATGATTTCGGGACCGGCTATTCCTCGCTCAGTTATCTCAAGAAACTTCCCGTGGACAACGTGAAGATAGATATTTCCTTTGTGCGCGACATTACGAAAGACCCTGACGCGGCCTCGATGGTCACCGCCATTACAACGTTGGCCCGAAGCCTGAACCTGAAGACCATCGCCGAAGGCATTGAAACCGAAGAGCAGTTGAACATTCTTCGCCTGCTCCGGTGCGATATGGGCCAGGGGTTTTACTTCAGCCCTGCCCTGCCCGCCCGGGACTTTGTCGACTATCTGAAATGAGGCGGCCGGGTCACATTTTGCTTTTCCATGATTGCAGGGCCAACACCAGCCTGCCGGAGGTTCCGCCGTAAGTTCCGCCGTAGTCCAATTTTTTTAAGGCGAGCTCTTTATCCCCTGATAACGCCAACCCGAGAATGTCTCCGGCTGTCCGGTGAAAATCCGCGTGGAGCGCTTTTATTTTCTGGAAGTCTTCGTTGGTCTTTTCGTCAGGGGAAAGGCCGTACAGCCATTTCCCGAATTGGCATTCATTGTCTTTCTGGACGATTTCGACCTTAAATTCGGATTGACCCGTGGCTATCGCGGTTTGCAGGCGTTTTTTCCACTGCGCATGAGCAGTCAGTGCGGCATCAACAGCATCTTTTGAAACCATGTTACTCCTCCTTCTATTTTGATAGCTTTGGGTTAAAAAGAATACGGAGGCCGGGGAGTTGGCGCTGAGGGAGCTTAAGCGGACCGCCTTCCCGTGTATCCGTTGTCGGTTACGACAAGTATAGCAGATGCGCGCACCACGAAGAACTGCGCATGAGAAAAGAGGGGAGTCCATGATTTCTTACCCGAACATAAGTCCTGAAATCTTCCGCATAGGGCCTATTGCCGTCCGGTGGTACGGTCTGATGTATGCCCTTGGGTTCGCTTCGTCTTATCTTCTCGTCCAATACCAGCTTAAAAAACAGGCGCACGGTCTTGGGGACAAGGGCCGGGAAAGCAGGGGAAAGGGAGCCAATTTTTCGAGGGAATTTCTCGATTCACTCTATACCTACCTCATAGTCGGGCTTATCCTCGGCGCGCGGCTGGGGTACGTGTTGTTTTATGACCTTTCAAGTTATATAACAAGCCCGCTCGAAATATTCGCTGTCTGGCACGGCGGCATGTCCTTTCACGGCGGCGCGCTCGGCGCGCTTTTCGCGGGGTTTTTGTGCTGCCGGAAGTTCACCGTGGCCTTCTGGCAGGCCGCGGACCTCGTGGTCGTCACGGCCCCCATCGGGCTCGGCCTGGGGCGGCTGGGGAATTTCATCAACGGCGAGCTCTACGGCAGGGTCACGGACATTCCGTGGGCCATGGTGTTTCCCACCGGAGGGCCGCTCCCGCGCCATCCGTCGCAGCTGTATGAATTTTTTCTTGAGGGTGTGCTCTTATTCATCATTTTCTGGATGCTGAAAGAACGAAAGCTTGCGCAAGGCGCTCTCTCCGGCCTCTTCCTTGTTTTTTACGGCGTGTTCCGTTTTGCGGCGGAGTTTTTTCGAGAGCCTGACGTCCAACTCGGCTTCATTGCCGGCCCCTTTACCATGGGGCAGGCGTTGAGCGCGGTAATGGCGGTCGCGGGTTTCGGCTTGTTCATGGTCCTGCGGAAAAAGCGAGGCGGGTGAGTATAAACGCTAATCAGAGAAAGATCATTTAGACACGGAAGAACCGGATTAACATATGATAAAAGCGGATAAATTCTATAAGCTATGCAATCACCTCTTGGGTGAACTACTTATCGAGGAAAAATCCGCTGTTATCCGAACTTGATCCGTGTCAAATGCTTTTTTTCTTTTTTAAGCTCTAATATTTTTGCGACTCTTGTGCTTTTTTGCGGCAAAAATTCCTGTCAGTTTAAGAAGGATTTGATCCGACATGCCCCCTCTCATCATACAAAAAGCCGTGAAGTTGCCGCGACCGTCCCCGGACGACCGGAGGCCGCACGATCAACGGCTGCGAGACGCGCTGGAACTCGGCCCGGTCGTTATACCGCTCTCGATTCTGAAGCGGCTTCCCGCGCTGCTCAGGGAGGAGGCCCCGATTTCCTGCATCATCGGACATCCGGGGACCGCGTGTCGGCTGATCGACATCAGTGCCCGTTCGTATTCCGTGGCCCTTGACCTCGGGACCACGAACCTCGCGGCCCTGCTTTTCGATAATATTGCTCAACAAGACGTCGTCACGCGCACGCTGGAAAACCCGCAGATCGCTTACGGCAGCGATATCCTGACCCGCATGCAAAGCGCCATGACCGGCCGCCGCGACGAGGTCTATGGTGCGCTCTTAAACGGCATAAACAGCCTGCTCGCGTCCCTTTGCGGCTTCGCCGGGATTGAACCCG
>JBGPUS010000290.1:0-3532 GCA_041491325.1 Nitrospirota bacterium
CGAGGCCCGGAGGCGGAGAGACACCTCGATGTCCGAGGGGAGCAGCCCCTCCTTCCCGTCCATGAGAAAGAGAATGGCGTCGGCTTCTTCAACGGCAAGCGTGGTTTGTTCGCGCATCTTCATGTACATGGGGTCCGCGGAATCCGGTTCGAAACCTCCGGTGTCGACAAGGAGGAAACGTCTCCCTTCCCATTCGGCCTCCGCGTAGTTCCGGTCGCGCGTTACGCCGGGCATGTCCTCGACGATGGCGAGTTTCCTGCCGATGATCCGGTTGAACAGCATGGACTTGCCGACGTTCGGGCGGCCCACTATGGCAATGACTGGTTTAGGCATGGTAGTTTTGCTCATCCATATTCAAATAGCGAAATCCTCAACCTGTCCACTCGTACTGATGGTCAAATTGTTTTGGCTTCGGGTTTTTGACGATATTTAGAATTTTGGTTAAAAATTACGGATTTACCGTAACGCACTATAACACTCTTGCGTGCGGCAGTTCAAGAAAAAACCTTGCGAAGCCTTGATGTTTATGTTATTTTTCTGCAATGCACCGCTCGTGGAGGTCGCCATGCAAAGAGCCGTAGTTTCAGCCGTGTGTCTCGTGTTGTTCTTCTCGTCCGTTGCCTGGGCCGATTTCTACCGTTATGTGGACAGGGACGGCAAGGAATTTTTTACGAACGACCTGAAACAGGTGCCGCAGGAATACCGGGGCAGCGCAACGCCGGTAAAGACGGATGACAGCCGGGTGAGCGTCGGGAACAACCCTGTTTCGCCGGGCAAAGCACCCATAACCGTGAAGGACCACAAGGACAAGTACGGCAGAGGCGAGGGGTTCTGGCGCGGCAAGGCGGACAAATTGCGGGCGAAGCTCCGGGACCAGCAGGACGAGTACGACCTGGTCATGAGGCAGTTGGACGACCCGGCGCCGAAGACGATCAGCGGCAAAAAAAAATCACGTTCTAGTCTTTTGAAGAAGAAGATGAAGATCGAAAAGGACATTGCAAAAACGAAGCGCAAACTCGAAAAAGACCTGCCCGAGGAAGCGCGAAAGGCAGATGCCTACCCCGGCTGGGTCCGGGATTAGCAATGCATAAAAGCGCGCAGGATCCTCCGTACCCGTTTTTCAAAAAGGGACGGAGAGCTGATTTACCGTGAAAAAAATCATCATAGCCAGGAGCATCCTGCACTCCATCGGCGGGCAGGATGTGTTCTTTAGCCGCGGGAACCTTAAAGTGTACACTGCCCGCACGTCCGAGGAGGTCCTGAATATCCATGGCGTGCAACGGGCTGACGTGATTATCACGGAGAGCACGCTGCCGCTCATGGGCGGCGTGAAGCTCTGCGCCGCGATACGGGGAGACGCGGACCTGAAGGATGTATCGATCATCCTGGTCTGCGACGGTACGGAGGCAGAGCACTGTGGGGAAGCGCACGCCAATGCCGTGCTCCCGAAACCGTTGGATCCTGTCCAGCTTTTCTCGAAGGTGTCCGAACTGCTGCTGGTCCCCCGGCGGCAGCATATACGGTCTCTTCTTCACGTGTCCGTAAACGGACGAGAAGGGAACAGCTCCTTTCTCGGTGTATCATCGAATATCAGTATATCCGGGCTGCTCCTGGAAACCGACCGCCCCCTCAAAAAAGGGGACGCGGCGACCTGCGCGGTCACGATCGGCAGACGTGAAATAGTCGCGCAGTGCGTGGTCATGCGCGCGGAAAAGGCCTCCTCCGGGAAATACCGGTATGGGGTCAAGTTCGTGAATCTCGACATGAAAGCTCTTGTGCTCATCGAGCAGTTTGTGAAAGGGCGGGTACAGCATTAAGAAGAGAGAATGACGCTGCAATTCTCATTTTGCTCCACGTGGCTCAATTATCCACAGCATCTTGAAACCCTATCCCCGAGAGAAGCACTCGGGGATGACAAAATATGTATGGTTTCATTAATAGTATGTGCATCCATGTCATAAAATCCCTCCCTCGATATACCCATTCGAGGGGAGGCTCTAACCTCCCTTTTTCAAAGGGAGGGACACCCCTCTTTGATAAAGAGGGGCGGGGGAGATTTGTAATTATGTCGTTTCTATTTTGAGACGATTGGTAATTGATAAAATGTCATTCCCGAGGGTTTAATCGGGAATCCGGTTTTCAGAAAAAGCTCGAGCAGATGTCTTATTTTTCAAGGTCCCCGGAGGATACAGTTTGGACGAACGGTACGATTTTAAAAAAGTTGAAGAGCGTTGGCAGCGGGCGTGGCAGGAGCAGAAGACTTTCACGGTGGGCGAGGACCCTTCGAAGAAGAAGTACTATTGCCTTGAAATGTTTCCCTATCCGTCGGGCAGGATCCACATGGGCCATGTCCGGAATTACGCCATCGGCGATGTGATCTCACGCTACAAGCGGATGCGCGGGTTCAACGTGCTTCACCCCATGGGGTGGGACTCCTTCGGCCTGCCCGCGGAGAACGCGGCCATCAAGCACGGCATCCCCCCTTCGAAATGGACGCTGGAGAACATCGCTTTTATGCGGGACAAGCAGCTTAACCGGCTTGGCCTTTCTTACGACTGGGACCGCGAGGTCACGACCTGTCTTCCCGACTATTACCGCTGGAACCAGTGGTTCTTTATCAAGATGTACGAACGCGGCCTGGCCTACAAGAAGCTGTCCTACGTCAACTGGTGTCCGTCGTGCGCGACGGTCCTGGCGAACGAGCAGGTGGAAGACGGCCTTTGCTGGCGCTGCGGCTCCGTGGTGGCGCACAAGGAGCTTGAGCAATGGTTCTTCAAGATAACCGCGTACGCCGAGGAACTTCTTGCCTGCTGCGACAAGCTGACCGGCTGGCCCGAGCGCGTGCTGACCATGCAGCGGAACTGGATCGGGAAGTCCGTGGGCGTGGAGGTGGACTTTCTCGTTGAAGGGACCGGCGAAAAGCTTACGATCTTCACGACCCGCCAGGACACGCTTTTCGGCGTCACGTTCATGAGCATCGCGCCCGAACACCCGATGCTCGAAGCACTGATAAAGGGCAGAAAAGAAGCCGGAGAGGTCCGCGCCTTTGTGCAGCGTGTGCTGAGCGAGGACAAGGCCGTGCGCACCGACGAGAAACAGGAGAAAGAAGGCGTCTTTACCGGCGCGTACGCCGTGAACCCGCTGAACAACGAAAAAGTGCCGGTCTGGGTCGGGAACTTCGTGCTGATGGAGTACGGCACGGGCGCGATCATGTCCGTGCCCGCCCATGACCAGCGCGATTTCGAGTTTGCAAAAAAGTACGGCTTGTCGATCCGCGTGGTTATCCAGAATGCGGACAAGAGCCTCAACGCCGGGACCATGACCGAGGCTTACACCGAAGACGGCATCATGGCCGGTTCCGGAAAATTCGACGAACTTTCAAATGCGAACGCCAAGGATAAAATCGCCGACTTCGTTGAAGAACGGAAAATCGGCACGCGCACCGTGAACTGGCGTCTCCGCGACTGGGGCATCTCTCGCCAGCGCTACTGGGGCACGCCCATCCCGATTGTATACTGCGACACGTGCGGAG
>JBGPUS010000291.1:0-3531 GCA_041491325.1 Nitrospirota bacterium
AGGCCAGGGAGTATTTGCACAAGGTCATCAAGGAGCACCCCTCATCCGACGAAGCTGCGCTTGCGAAGGATAAGCTGAAAAAGATAAGTCAGTAACTGCCCCGATGGAATTACTTTGCCTCCACGTATGATGGGACGCCGGCCCGCCCGGCGTCCCTTTTTCTTTATCCTTCCTCAATCGTTCATGTATCGAAACAGCATCCGAAATCACCAAACTCACCAGCCTTTGGGCCGCGAAAAACCGACAAGGATTCTTGCTATACTATTAAGTAGGATGGCTTCGTAAGCCTAAGCCGTCATTGCGAGGAACGTAGGGGTATGATTATGACTTTCACCCCTCCCTTGATGGGAGGGATGAGGGGAGGGTGAAGTCTACGAGGAGCGGCCTATGATGTTCGAAAGCGGTTGCGGCTGGGGCATGGGGTTCGGCTGGATTTTTATGGCGCTCTTTTGGGTCCTGGTAGTTTTGGGCGTCGTGTTTGTCGTGCAGACGGCAGCGCGGAGAGGAGGCCCGCCGGAGAAGGCGGAAACAGCTCTGGATATTTTGAGAAAGAGATATGCCAAGGGGGAAATTACCAAAGAGGAATTCGAAAAAATGAAGGACGACCTCGACGGATAAAGGTGCGTATTATGAAACTGATCACAGCCATCGTCAGAACAACGAGTCTTGATCATATCGTTCAAGCGCTCGGAAAACAGGGCATTACGGGGATGACGATCTCGGAAATCAAAGGGATCGGACAAGAGGTGACGCTGTTCAAACCCTACGCTATACACAATAGGATTGAGCTCTATGTCCCCGACAGTAGGGCCGACGAAGTCGTCAAAATAATTCTCGGCCTTGCTTCGACCGGGTTGGCCGGTGACGGGCTCCTGGCCGTGCAGCCTGTCGACTGTGTGATAAAAATACGGAACAAGGAGCAAGTCGAATGTCTTCTTTGACACGCGGTTCCCCTTCATAGGATTGTCAAGTTTTGATTCGCCCGCTACTTTTTTCCTGAAGATCGCTCTTTTCTTGTTTTTTCTCCCAATATGTATTATCTTTCCTTTAAGCCTCTATGGCAAATCCAGGGGCCCGAGGTGACGTATTGTGATCCGTCCCATACTGATCGTGGAAGACGATAAGAAAATAGCCCGGGTAGTCAAAATCTATCTTGAGGAAGCCGGGTACCGGGTGACGCACGTGGAAAAGGGAAGGGATGCGATTGCCGCGGCAGCGAAGGAAACACCGCTCCTCGTCATTTTGGACTTGATGCTCCCGGACCTGGGCGGCGAACAGGTCATCCAGGAACTGAAGGCGCTTGCCGACGTTCCCGTTATCATGCTCACGGCAAAATCATCGGAAGACGACCGCGTTGCGGGTTTTGCTCTCGGCGCCGACGACTATGTGGTAAAACCCTTCAGCCCGCGGGAGTTGGTTTCGCGCGTGAAAGCCGTGCTGAAGAGGGCGCAGGGCAACGAGCTGCGGGACGCCGAGGTCGTGAGTTTCGAGCTCGGGCTGCTGACGCTCGACGGGCACTCCTATGCGGTCAAGAAAAAGGGCGAGCCCGTCAACCTTACGCCGACCGAATTCAAAGTGCTCTTCACCCTCGCTTCGAGGCCGGGGAAGGTCTTTACGCGGGACGAACTTGTCGAGAAGGCCCTCGGGTATCAATTCGAAGGATACGAGCGAAGCATTGACGCCCATATCAAAAATATACGCCGGAAGATAGAAGAAGATCCGAAGTCGCCCGTGTTCATCCTCACGGTCTACGGCGTGGGGTACAAGTTCACCGGGAGACGCGATGCATAAGAGCCTCTGGATAAAATTTCTCGTATTGCTCTTTGCCGTGTCCGCAGTCGGCTTGTCCGCGGCGTTTGTGCTGCGGGAAATGATGATTCGTGATTTTCGAGAGTTCCTGGAGGGGCAGCAAGAGGACCGCGTGTATTGGGTAACTTCGGACCTGGAAACATCTTACGAAACAGAGGGGGCCTGGCAGGAGGACGCTCTTCGCCGGGACGCCGTGTGGGCGCTCATGCTCGGTTTCGAGTTCCGGTTGCTTGCCGCGGACGGCGCCGTGGTCATGAGCACCGGTCGCGCTCTCGATTCCCTTTCTCCCCGGATCAAACAGAGGGTGCGGGATATGTCGGCCTTGGAGGCCGGCGGACAGACAGGGGATTTTCTCCCGTACCCGCTTTTTCTCAAGGGAAAAGAGCTTGGAACGCTTGAGGTCAGATTCCTTCAGCCGCAAAGGGAGAGCGTGTTCATCGAACGCTCGAATATGTTTCTTCTTGCTGCTCTCGCCGGCCTGGGCGGCCTTGCAACGGTCCTGAGCATTTTCTTTTCGGGCAAGCTGACACGGCCCCTCAAGAAACTGGCATCGGTGGCGGCAGCAATCAGCGAGGGAGACTTGACGAAGCGCGTGGATGCGCCGGGCCGGGACGAATTAGGCCGGCTTGCAACGGCTTTCAACGGGATGGCGCAGACGCTTCAATTCCAGGAAGCGCTCAGAAAGAAACTCATCTCGAACACGGCGCACGAATTGAGAACTCCTCTCACTGCGATTCAGGGCGAGCTCGAAGGCATGGTAGATGGGCTCATCCCTGTTGACCGGGAACAGCTTTTATCTCTCCATGAAGAGGCGAATCGTCTCGGAAAAATGGTTGAGGGCATGGAAGAGCTGACAAAGGCTCAGGCAAGCGCCTTGACGCTCAAAAAGCGCGAGTTCGAAGTAAAACCTTTTTTGACCAATATCGTGGAGCGTATGAGCAGGCAGCACTCCGGCGCGGGGGGCGTCGTAAGCCTGGAAAGCGAAGAGGGACTAAAAGTAAACGCTGATCCGGACCGCTTGAGTGAAATTGTCATCAACCTGGTGAGTAATGCGCTGCGGGCCGTGGAAGGTGGCGGGACCGTGACCGTTGCCGCTTCCCGGACGGATGTTGACTTCATCCTTGAAGTTATGGACACCGGCATCGGAATCAAAGAAGAGGAGCAGCCGCTTATCTTCGAGCGGTTCTACAAGACGTCTACGGGCGGTCTCGGGCTCGGCCTCGCAATAGTGCGGGAGCTGGTGGACGCTCACGGCGGGAGCATTGGCGTTCAAAGCGCGTACGGCGCAGGAACCCTCTTTACGGTGCGTTTGCCCCTTGAGGAAATTCACAATTCTTCATAATCCATTCGCCGCCTCTTCACAAGTCTCTGGTAATCTGTAATCATAAAACAGAGAAGAAGGGAGGTGAATCAATCATGAAGAAAATGACGATTGCAACAATTGTTGCGGCAACAGCGCTTATTGCCGGTACGGCATTTGCGCAGATGGGCTGGGGCGGAGGCCCCGGCATGGGCGGTTGTAACGGTATGATGGGCGGGACTGACAAGCCGGTCAATATCGAGAATTTGAAAAAGTTCCAGAAGGAGACCCTGAGCCTGAGGGACGAGCTTGTCACGAAGCATGCCGAAATCGGCAATGAGTACGGCAAGCCCACGCCTGATACAGCGCGCATCGTTTCGCTGAAAAAGGAGCTTATCGACATTCAGGCGAAGATTCAGATC
>JBGPUS010000292.1:0-3529 GCA_041491325.1 Nitrospirota bacterium
GGGTCAAGGGACAGGAGAAGAGCAAGTATAAAAACTTCAATATTCCTTCGTGTGAATTTTTGAGTTCGTCATGATTGATATCGCCGTCATTATTTTCCTTTTCGCTTTTCTGCACAGCGTCATGGCTTCGAACAGGTTCAAGCGCGCCTGCACGGGCCTGTTCGGCGACATGTTTATGCGCGCGTACTACCGGGCGCTCTACAACACCGTCAGCCTGATTACCGCGGCAATAGCCTTCACGCTTATTGCGCAGGCGCCTGACCACGTCCTCTGGATTGCTCCGGTCTGGCTATGGTGGACCATGCGCGGCGTGCAGCTGACCGGGGCGGTCATCATTGCCCTGGCCTTCCAACACCTGGATGGGGGCGAGTTTTTGGGGCTCAGGCAGGTATGGCGGCGCCTCTCGCACGGGGAAACCGCGGGTAACATAGACGGCCTCACCCAGACGGAACTGATAACGACCGGCGTTTATGGAATCGTGCGGCATCCCATGTATCTGGGAGGCATCATCATCTTCACCTTCGACCCGCATATCACGAGGAACGGTCTTATCACCACCCTTTGCGCGGATATATACTTTCTGTTCGGCATGCTGATCGAAGAGCGACGGTTTCTCGACGTCTTCGGCGAACGGTATACGGAGTACGCAAAACGGGTGGCGAGATTCGTCCCGAGAATGAAGCGCTGACGAACCAGTTCACATCGAGACCCGGAAGCATCTCCCGCCTGCCGAAGTACCGTGCTCAAAAAACTGTCTTGACATTCGCGGGGTTTCTCTTTATTATTACACGTCGTCAACGTGCCGAAGTGGTGGAACTGGTAGACGCGCTGCGTTCAGGGCGCAGTGGGAGCAATCCTGTGGGGGTTCGAGTCCCCCCTTCGGCACCATTTTTTACGCTTTCTAAGTCAAAATCCCTTGCCCCGGATAAATTTCAAGCGCCGGATTCCAAACCGATCAGCCCGAAAAAATCAAAAGGGTAACTCATCCGGCTGTGGCAATGAGGAATGGCTTTGGAGAAAGGTATTTCCGAGTGAAAAGACTCTTCATTAAAATACTTTTCCTGTCGCTTCTTGCCGCGTGCGCCGCGAAAGAACCGCCTTTTGATCCTCTCGTTGCGTTTAAAGACGCCGAGGAGAGCATGCGCAAGAAGGACTTCGAAAAGGCGCGCAAAAACTACCAGGAGATCCAGGAAAAATCGCCTGATAAGAGCTATGACGCGGCCATGATGCTCCGGATCGCCGATACGTATTTCGGCGAGGAAAAATACAGCGAAGCCCAGGTGGAATACCGGGCGTTTCTCAACTACCATCCCGTGCATAAAGACGCGGTCTATGCCCAGTACCAGATCGCGATGTGCGGCTACAACGAGCTCTCGACAATAGACCGGGACCCCACGCCGAACAATACCGTCATCAAGGAAATGAGCATTCTTCTTCAGAAGTATCCGCAGAGCGAATATACGGCGGAGGCGAAAAAGCTGATAGCCGTCTGCCGGGACCGGCTTGCGGAATACGAACTCTACGTCGCAAAGTTCTATCATAAAAAGGAATCATACAAGGCCGCCGCGGTGCGATGTGAAAAAGTCCTGAAGGACTACCCGGGTTCGCCCTCGGAAAAGGACGCGCTTTACTATGCGGGTCTTTCTTACCGCGAACTCGGCGAGTGGGACAAGGCGCGCGTCAAACTCGAGACGCTGGCGCAGAAATATCCCGTTATGAAGAAAACCGCCACGGACCTTCTGAACACACTGCAAAAAACATGAGATATTATCCCGCCTATCTGGACCTGCGCGACTGCCTTTGCGTGGTGATCGGCGGGGGCGCTGTAGCGGAACGAAAGACACTTTCCCTTCTTGAGGCTTCGGCCGCAGTCACGGTCATCAGCCCAACCCTCACTCCCCGGCTTCGCGAGTTGTCCGAGGCCGGAGCGATTAGGCACCTGCAAAAAGCATTCGACGAACAAGACCTCGACAATGCCTGTCTCGTCATCGCCGCCACTGATGCGCCGGAGGTGAACAGGAGCGCGGCGCGCGCGTGCCGAAAGAAGCGCGTGCTGGTGAATGTCGCCGCGCCGCCTGAAGAAGGCAATTTTATCGTGCCCTCGACCGTCGCTCGGGGAGAACTGTTGATTGCCGTTTCCACCGGGGGCGCGAGCCCGGCGCTGTCCAGAAAAATACGGCAGGAGCTTGAAAAACACTATGGCCCGGAATACGGCCTTTTCCTCCAAAAGCTCACGGCCGTTCGCCAAAGGATATTGGAAAACATTTCCGACGAAAACGAACGCAGGAACATATTCCAGGCTCTTGTGGACTCCGATATACTTGGGCTGTTGAGGCAGGGGAAAATACAGGACGTTGAGTCCCGGATCGCGGAGCTTGCGGGACTGAAACGCCGTCCGTCCGAATAACGGCAACCACGGCTTCATCCGGTGAGAAACGAAATTCGAACGGCATAAAAGTCATTCTCGCACGAAGATCACAAAGGACACAAAGAAAAACGTGAATGTTTCAGCCGGCCCTTTCTTCGTGCCTTTGTGCCTTCGTGTGAAAGATTGACTTCTTCCGGGGTGTTCATTTTCAATTCGTGTGTATACGCCCGTCATCCGTTCCCGGCAGAACCGAGAACATGGGTGTTCTTGGAAACGATAAGCTTTTTCAGCTCCTCGCGGGCAGGACCTAAATATTTACGCGGGTCGAATTCCGAGGGGCTTTCCGTGAAAACCTTCCTGATAACCGCGGTCATTACCAGGCGGCCGTCGCTGTCGATATTGATTTTGCAGACGGCCGACTTGGCGGCTTTGCGCAACTGGTCCTCCGGCACTCCTATCGCGTTGTCCATCTTGCCCCCGAAGCGATTGATCATGGCCACATACTCCTGAACGACCGACGATGCGCCGTGCAGAACGATGGGGAAGCCCGGAAGGCGCTTTTCTATTTCATCGAGGATATCGAAGCGAAGCGGCGGGCAGGACTCGCCCGGCTTTACCTTGAATTTGAAAGCGCCATGCGACGTGCCGATGGAGATCGCAAGGGAATCCACCCCGGTCCTTTTCACGAAGTCTTCGACCTGGTTCGGGTCGGTGTAGTTTGAACATTCAGCCTTGACGTCGTCTTCGATGCCGGCCAACACGCCCAGCTCGGCTTCGACGCTTACCTCGTTTTTGCGGGCGTATTCCACGACCTGTCGGGTCAGTTCGATATTCTTTTCATACGGATGGTGCGAGCCGTCGATCATGACGGACGAAAAGCCGGAGTCGATGCAGGATTTGCACAATTCAAACGTATCGCCGTGGTCGAGATGCAGGGCGATGGGAATGTCGCTCTTGAGGTCCTTGCGGCACATTTCAACGGCGCCCTGGGCCATGTGGCGAAGCAGGGTCTGGTTGGCGTATTTCCTGGCCCCGCTCGAAACCTGCAGAATGACCGGGGATTTGCTCTCCGCGCAACCCCCGATAATGGCCTGGAGCTGCTCCATGTTGTTGAAATTGTAAGCAGGGACGGCATAGCGGCCGGCCATCGCTTTCCTGAAC
>JBGPUS010000293.1:0-3474 GCA_041491325.1 Nitrospirota bacterium
GCCTCGAAGATCATCCGGTCGTACAGAAGATGGGGGTGTGATTTTCTCATGTCGTCGGTCAGGCCGGAGGCGCGCGCGGCAACCCCGGTGATACCCAACTTGCGGGCTACCTCTTTCGACAGCCTGCCGGTAGTCTCGATCCGCTCTCGGTGCGAAACCGAGTCGAGCAAAAGTTCCATGAGTTCCTTATACTCCCGCGTGGCGAGCTCGACGGCGCCGAGAATGTCGTCAATTTCGAGAAAAACGTCCCGGGTAACGCCGCCGATAACATTCAGTCCGCGCAGATACCGGCTGCCGGTGAGCCGCTCATTCAGCTGCATGAGCTGTTCCTTGATGGCCGCGCCCTTCATGTAGCCGACGGCCAGCGCCGAGCCCGCGCACAGGTTCCCGATGTCTCCGATATGATTGTACAATCGTTCGAGCTCCAGGGCCATGGTCCTGACCGCTGCCGCTTTCTCGGTAAGGTCCAGGCCCATCATCCGCTCGACCGCCATGCAATACGCGGCCCCATGAGAAAAAGACGAGGTCCCTGACACTCGCTCGGCGAGCTTTACTCCTTCGATAAATCCGAGTTTCTCGAAATGCTTTTCCGTTCCTTTATGCGTGTAGAACAGCCGCGCCTCGAGAAAGAAAATCGTCTCCCCCACCGCGCTGAACCTGAAATGTCCAGGCTCGATTATGCCGGCATGCACCGGGCCCACGGGTATCTCGACGATGCCTTCTCCCGTGACCTCCAGAAAGGGATACGGCACTTTCACGATTGCACCCTCTCCCCATTCGCGCAGTTCCGCTTCGGTGATGGTCCAGTCTTTTCGAAGCGGATGAGAGTCCGCGGGAAACGCCTCATGAAACACCAGTCTGCGCGGGTCCGGGTGCCCCTGCGGGACCAGGCCGAACATATCACTAATTTCCCGCTCGTACCAATGCGCTGCCGGAATGTGCGGGGTCAGCGACGGGAACCGGGGCGCCGACGCGGGTATCGGCAGGACCACGAGGAAGAGCCGGTCTTTGCCGGGAACGGAAAAAACAACGTAGATTCGGAACAAACCGTCCTTCTCCCGTTCGTCCGTCGCGAACATGACCCTGAGAAGCGCATGCAGCGTCTCGTCGAAATACCGGCAGAGTTCCTCGAATGTATCCGCCCTGGTCTCCACAGAGACCTCATTCAGGCGCTCCACGACACTGACTGCTTTTTTGATTATGGTTTCCATCATGACGCTCCCAGGATCCGGACGCAGGACCTGATGGTTTCATCGATAAAATCAGGAACCTTGAGACCCAGCGCTATGACCAGCGCCGCCATCACGATCATGACCGCATTTGCCAGGATGCGGCCGGCATTGAGCCCCGCGGAATGGCCCCCTGCGTGAGCAGGCACCGCTTCACCGGGTTTTCCAAAGAGCATCTTGCCGAAGCCCGACAGCACGCCGTAAAATACGGTCGCCACAAATATAAGGAAAAGCACGGCAGCGGGCCAGAGCCCCCGGTCAACGACCGCCTTCAGGACCGTGAACTCGCTCAGAAAAATATTAAACGGGGGCGTGCCGGAAAGCGACAGCGCACCGATGAACGTGAGCGTTCCGAGCAGCGGCATGGACGACAGTACGCCGGTCACATTCGCGATATTCGTCGTGCCGAACCGGGCCTGGATTTTCCCTGAAGCGAAAAACATGAGCGGTTTCGCCAGCGCGTGGTTCAGGATGTGGAGCAGCGCGCCATAGGTCCCGACCGGTCCGCCGACGCCGATGCCGAGTGAAATAATCCCCATGTGTTCGATGCTGCTGTAGGCAAGCAGCCGCTTAAAGTTGTCCTGCACGAGAATAAAGATCGCGGCCAGGCCGATGGAAATCAAGCCGAAGAGAATGAGCAGATTGCCGGTAAAGGCGCTGCCCGTCGAAGGCTCGACGATCGAAACAAAGCGTATGATGCCGTAAAACGCGGTATTGAGCAGGATGCCGGAGAGCAGCGCGCTGATGGGACTCGGCGCCTGGCTGTGCGCATCAGGAAGCCAGTTGTGCACCGGCGCGAGACCCGCCTTGGTGCCGTAGCCCACGAGCACGAAGATAAATGCAAGTTTCATCGTCTCGGGGTTTAATTGATGAGCAATGCCCTTCAGCACCGTCCAGTTAAGAGCGCCCTCGGCACCCATGACCGAGGTGGACGCATAGTACGCGATGAACGTGCCGAGCAAAGCGAACGTGATGCCGACCGTGCAGAGAATGATGTATTTCCAGGCGGCCTCGACGGCCAGCGGTCGTTTGTGGAACCCAAGCCCGATCAAAAGCGCCGACACGATGGTCGTGGCCTCGATCCCGATCCACATGACGGCGAGGTTGTTCGCCATGGTCACGATGAGCATGGTGAAAATGAAGAGGTGCAGCAGGCCGTAGTACATCCTCATGCCGCGCAGATTCGTCAGCCCGGTATCGAACTCGTGTTCCAGATAACTGATGGAATAGGCGGCCGAGGCAAGACTCAGGAAAATCACGAGCCCCATGATGTAGCCCGAGAGTGCGTCCATGGAAAGCGCGCCGTCCAGGGCCGACACGGGCCCCGAAAAGGACGCCGTTATCGTCGGATAGGCACTGGCCGCAAGCACGATAGCGCCGGCGAGACTAACATAGCCGATCACCCGGGGGCTTTTCAGCAGATAGCAGACAACGGCCGTAACAATCGGAATAAGAAGAAGGGTAATCACCTGACTCCACGCATCCCTTTAAAATTTCGCATTCCGCATCCTCGCATGCAATCTATCCTTTCAACTCCGTCAGCTTGTCCAGATCGGTCGTGGCAAAGGCCCGTTTGATCTGGACCGCGAAGATCCCCAGGATAATCACGCCCATGAGCATGTCGAAGAGCATGCCCAGCTCAATCATCGTCGGCATGCCGAAGGTCAGTGAAAAACCCGCGAGGAACAATCCGTTCTCCATGAACAGCAGCCCGATCACCTGCGTCAGGGCCTTCCTCCTCGTGATCATAATGAAGAGACTGATCAGGATCACGGCAATGGAAATTTGGAGCACGTTCTTTGAAAACCCCGTTACGAAAATGCCTTCCTTGAGCGATGCGAACACCACGGCGACCAGAATGGCGGAACCTGCGAGCGACAGCGTGTTGCTGATGTACGGCTGCACCTCATGCGACACACGCATGCGTCGCACGATCTTCCGCAAGAAAAGCGGGATAAGCACGCCCTTGGTCGCCAGCGTGAGGACCGCCGCGACATAGAGGTGCGTCTCCCCGCCCAGGACCGCAACCACGGCGATCAGACTCGACAGGAGCCACGAGTTGATCGTGTACGACTTCACGTAGGATTCTATGCTCTTGAAGGCGTTCAGGGTCACCGCGGTCAGAAGAATGCCGACGGAGATAAAATCAATTATCGAAAAAGCCTCAATCCAGGATTTCATAGCGCCGCGCTCCCATTCGAGGTTCGAAAAACACCGTCTACTTTCCCATCATTATGTTCGTCAC
>JBGPUS010000294.1:0-3474 GCA_041491325.1 Nitrospirota bacterium
ATCCTCACGGCCATGCGGGACGAATCAGGCAACCTGCGGGGCTTTTCAGAAATAGCGCGGGACATCACCGAACGGAAGCGGGCCGAGGAATCGATGAAAAAACTCTCCATGTCCGTGGAGCAGGCCACGGACCTGGTGGTGCTCACCGACGTCGAAGGCAACATCGAGTATATCAACAAGGCCGTAGAGGACATTTCGGGATATAAGAAGGAAGAACTTATCGGAAAGAGCAGAGAAGTATGGCAGGCAGGTGTAAACGAAGAAAAAATGGTCCAGGAGCTGTGGGAGACGGTGCGATCCGGCAAGCCGTACCAGGGCATATTTACGAATAGAAGGAAAGACGGCGAACTCTTCTATGTATACGAGGTCATCACGCCGCTCAAGGACCTGAACGAGAACATCACCCATTTCGTTTCCACCGGCAGAGACATCACCCAGCAGCGGGTCATGGAAGAGCGGCTCGACCGGCTCGCGTACTACGATGCCCTGACCGGCGTGCCGAACCGAAGCCTCTTTGTCGACCGGCTCAACCAGGGAATTGCCCGGGCGCGGTACACCAGAAAAATCATTGCAGCCCTGGTCGTGGATATCGACCTGTTCAAGTTCATCAACGAGGCCTATGGCTTCACGACCGGTGACGAAGTATTGAAATCCATAACGAAACGGCTCCTGGAGTCCGTCCGGGAAGGAGATACGGTCGCGCGTCTCGGCAGCGATGACTTCGGCATCCTTCTGTTCGATGTGGCTGAGTCCGAAGACATCATTCTGGTGGTCAAGAAGATCATGGAGAACATCTCCCTTCCCCTGAAGACCCAGGGAGAAGAAATCGTCCTGACTGCCGGGCTCGGGATCGCCGTGCATCCCATCGACGGTGAGACGGCCCAGGACATCATGAAAAACGCCGACATCGCCCTTACCAAGGCCAAGCAGCAAGGCAGGAACAACTATCAGTTTTATACGAAGGACATGACGATAAAGGCCATGGAGTTCGTTTCAGTGGACAAACGTCTCTTGAAGTCCTTTCAGAATAAAGAGTTCATGGTGTATTACCAGCCGTACTGGGACGTGGTTGAACGGAAGATGGTCGGCATGGAGGCGCTGATTCGATGGAACAGCGCGGACCGCGGCGTGATCCTGCCGGACAAGTTCATCTCAGTGCTCGAAGACACGGGAATGATCATCGAGGTGGGAGACTGGATCATCAGGGCTGTCTGCAGGCAGATCCAGGAATGGCGCGAAGCGGGTTATTCGGTGGTGCCGGTCTCCGTCAACGTTTCCTCCGTGCAGTTCAGGAGAAAAGACCTTGCCGAGAAGATTATGAATGTTGTCAAGGAATGCGGCATCTCGCCGAAACTGCTCACGCTGGAAATCACGGAAAGTACTTTTATCCAGAATGTGGATTTCGCCAGTGTCGTCCTGAAAAAACTCAAGGAAACGGGCATCACCACTTCGCTGGACGATTTCGGCACCGGTTATTCGTCGCTCAGTTACCTGAAGCGGTTCCCCTTCGATAATTTGAAGATCGACATATCTTTTATCAGGGATTTATCGCTGGATACGGACGCGGCCTCTATCGTTACCGCCATCATCGCGCTGGCGCACAGCCTTAACCTGAAAACAATAGCAGAGGGTGTCGAAACGGAGGAGCTGCTGAAAATCCTGCGCCTTCTCAAGTGCGACATGGCGCAGGGCAATTACTTCAGCCCGGCCCTGCCCGCCAAGGGCGTCGAGATCTTTTTCGAGAAATAGAGAAGACCTTCGCGCTCCGAACGGCCTCCCTTCTACACAGAAGCCCAATTCGCAAAAAAAGCGGGAGGAAAGTCAAACGTAAGCCTTTCTCCCGAAACTTTCTAAACTGCTATTCATACAAACACAGGACAATTATTTTTTATGTCCGTATTTGAGGTGTTCCTCCACTTCCGCGACGAGTTTGTCCCGTTGTTCCGGCGTGAGCATATCATGGATCTCGGTGAACTTTGCGAAGATAAAGCGAACGAATTCGTCGGCTTGGGTCCGGTTTTTCTCAATGAGCGCGTTTAATCGGGCCTGGTCGAGCTGAGCGCTCCTCATAAGCGCATTCGCCTCATTCACGGTTTCTTCGCGCAATTTCATCATGTCCGGCCGCTTGGCCAGAAATTCATCTTTTATCTTTTCCAGTTTGGTCGTTTGAGTTTCGTCCAGCTTCAACGTCGCCGCGATCCTCTTTACCATATGCTCGGCCTGCTGTTCAGGCGTCCTGTAACAGCCCGCAAGGAGCAGGGCCGACAATGCCGTAACAATCACCAAGAGCGTAATTTTGCCTTTCAACATGACTGACTCCTTTCTTTTCTCAAGACGGTGCAAGTACCGTGTCTTTCCGCGTGGAAACGACTTCACCGGTGCATATTTATATTTTAGCACATAGTCACGGCGTTACCCCAAAAAACATTTCGAGCCTGAACAGGATTCCGGGTGTTAACTTGAAATTTCTGCTCCGGGGAAACCGGGCCTGGGGGGCAACTTCAAAAAACATCCAGTCCCTCCAGAAGCTGTGGCGATACGCTATTCTTACGGCAATTTCGCTCAATTCGTCGATCGGCCTGGTTTGATAGCTGTTGGTCCAGGCGTATTGTAGAGCATGGGTCGGGCCGAGCGTTTGGCGCAGATAAAAGTTCAGACCATAAGCATACCCGTGGCTGGCCTCGGTCCAGATCCCGTCGGCGTTCGCCCGGAAAAAGAGTTCAGACGAAAGCGGCCGCTCAAAATCAACTTGCGTATTGGTCTGCCATCTGGTGTCGGTCCGGTAAGTGGCCTCCTGGGTGAAACGAAGGTTCCATGATTTTAGCGGGATTAGTGCCCGGTATCGGGGCGCGACGAACAAGGCCGGAGACTTCAAGCTGAGGGATGTTCCCACCCTCATGAGGATGCTCTCGTCAACGGTCGACCTGAAGATGTAATGAATGGCCGCGTTATACTGCCGCTCCGGGGGCGGCGTCGTTTCCCCGCCTGCTACGTTAGTCGGAACAGGATTGAGGCTTGGGTTTGCGCGCGGCTCCGAAGAAAACACAAGGTGGGTTTTGTTCTGGAGCTGGGGCAGGACCAGCCGCAAGTCGGCCGCGGGCAGGTATTGCTCGGCCGATTTCTCTTCGTAAAACGCGTCGTAGCTCAACCTTACATACGTGCGATTTTCCTCTTTTAAGGCGCGCTCGTCCGCGAAAAAAGAATCCAGCCACTCCGCGCTCCCCAAAATCGTGCTCGACAGCTCGCTGTGCATGCGGTCGAAAAAACCGGGCGTACTCTCCGGTGCATCCGTTTTTTGCGGCGTTTCCGCGGTAGGCTGCGCGGTTCCGGTCTGGGCCGAAGACGGTGGAGCTGCAACTGAAGGCTGCTCAGGCACAGACTCGGCGCCACTCGCTTGCGAGAACGCGTTAAGTGGCAGGTGAAGGACAAGCGCCAGGAAGAGCGTCAATAATGCGGGTTTTATCGTCATAGACG
>JBGPUS010000295.1:0-3425 GCA_041491325.1 Nitrospirota bacterium
AAAGACCTGGCCGAGGCGGCGGAGCGCGAAATCCTCTCGCTCAAAAAGACCGGCGCATTGAGCGCGGCCGGCACGAAGAAGCTGGAGTACGGAACGCGGAAGCTGACGATGGCCATGACGGGGGCAATGAAGAAGTAGGACCCGATTTTAAAAAAGGAGGACAGTACCATGAAATGCCAAGAATGCCAGATGGAAAATATCGAGGGTGCGCTCTTCTGCGAAGAGTGCGGTGCAAAACTGGAGGACAAGGCGGAGCTTCTCGAAACCGCGGAAGAGACCGGTGTGCAGTTGGTGCTCACATCGTCTGACGGCAACGAGCTGGAGGTCCCGGCCAAGGACGAGGTCGTCGTCGGCAGGGAAGATCCCATCAGCGACATATTTCCGGATGTAGATCTGACCAATCTCGGCGGCATGGAGAACGGCGTGTCCCGCAAGCACGCGGTCATCCATCGTGAAGGCATGGACTTCACGGTCGAGGACATGGGTTCCACGAACGGGACCTACATCAATAAAAAGAAAATCCAGCCGCACGCTCGTCAGACGATCAAGCCGGGCGACGAAGTGCGCTTCGGAAAACTGTCGCTGTCGGTGAAGGCGGCGTAAGCAGTAAAAACAGGGTCAGGGTCAAGGGGCCAGGGTCCGGGGGGCCAAGAATATTTTCTGTCTCCTGACTTTCGGCTCCTGACTACTGAACTTCGGAGGTGGCCATGGCCAGATTAACTCATAAAACATTGTTATACGGGGTCGCAGGCGCGCTCGGCGGCTCAGCCGCATGGGCCTTTGTTCTGACCGCGTCAGGCGCGGCAGGGAGCGGCTTATCGACCGAGGTGCTGCTCGGCGGCCTTACGGGCCTGTTCATCGGCGGGTTCATCTGGAGCCATGAGGCCGTGATGGCAAGGCAGTTTCTGACCGCGATAAAGCGCGCGGCGTTCGGCGCGGCAGCGGGTTTGTTCGGCGGCGCAGCAGGCGCGGCCCTCGGGAATACCGTATTTACCGCGCTCGGCAAGCTCGTGGCCGAGGCAGGAGGGTTCGCGGCAGCACTCGGTATCGCCGCGGTCGTGGCTTTGGGGTGGGCAATGCTCGGCGCGGCAGTCGGCTTCTCAGGCGGCCTGATGATTCGGTCGCGCGAGCGGGCGCTGTACGGGCTCGTCGGCGGTTTGCTCGGCGGGTTGTTCGGCGGCCTTCTG
This sequence comes from Nitrospirota bacterium, assembly GCA_041491325.1. Lineage (GTDB taxonomy): Bacteria > Nitrospirota > UBA9217 > UBA9217 > UBA9217 > JBAZLV01. The sequence continues at coordinate 1,188 of JBGPUS010000295.1, forward strand.
TTCAATGAGCTTTCGTCTACCTCGATCTGGTCCGCGCTCGCCGGGCTGGTCCTGCTCGGGTTGTCCATCGGTGTGTTCATCAGTCTGGTGGAAGAGGCGTTTTTATCGGCAAAGGTAAAAGTAATAAAAGGAAGGCACATCAACCGGGAGTTCCCGCTGCTTAAAGAGTTGAGCGTTGTGGGAAGGGACGACCGTTCCGAGGTCTGTCTGTCCGGCGCTGAGGGCGTCAGCATGAAGCACGCCGCAATCAGAAGAAAGAACAATCATTTCTCCATAGAGGCTGAGGAAGAAGGAAAAGTCGTGTACGTTAACCAGAAGCTGACCAGGAGCAGCAAGCTTACCGACGGCGACGTCATCAGAGTCGGCAGCATTTTGCTTATGTTTTCCACAATGAAAAAGGCTGCGTCAATGGCAGCCGCGATCATTCTCTTGGGCGTGCTCGCAAGCAGCGGCCAGGCAGCTCCGGCATCGGCGCAGATAACCCAGTTCGACGTAAGCGGTTTTCCCGTGGTCAAGGCGTATGTTTCCGTGCTTGATGAATCCGGAAAACCGTTCCGGGGCCTGATCAGGGAAAACGTGTCGCTCCTGGAAAACAAGCAGCCCGTCGAGATCGATTCCGTTCGGATGGGGGGCGAAAAGGGGCGGCACGAGCCGCTCAGCCTTGCCATCGTTATCGACCGGAGCGGATCCATGACGGGCGAAAAGATCGCTCGCGCAAAGGAATCCGTGCTCCGGTTCATATCGTTGATGGAACCGGGCGACCGCGCGTCGCTCTTTTCCTTTAGCGACGAGGTGTCCGAGACGGCGCCTCTTACCGGGAGCCAGGACAATCTCAGAAAAGCCGTCTTAACCATTGAACCCGGCGGCAATACCGCGCTGTACGACGCTATTGCGCGGGGCGTCGAGTCGGTCAAAGGGGTATCGGGCAGAAAAGCCGTGATCGTTCTGACCGATGGGATCGCCAATCGCGGGGCGCTTGACATCGATCAGGCCATAGCCTCCGCGGGCAAAGCGTTTGTATCCGTCTATGCGATCGGTCTGGGAAACGACGTCCGCGCCGCGCGCCTTGAACGGATCGCGCAGGAGACCGGCGGCACATACTTCTTTACGCCGTCGGCGGACGGGCTCGCGGAAATTTACGACACGATCAGCAACCGGATCCGGAATGAATACGTCATCAGCTATGTCACGGGAAAACGCGGAGAATATCTGAGGAGCGTATCCGTTGCGTTTACCACAGGCCAGACAGCCGCGCGTTCTTACTTTCAACCCGAGTCGTCGCTCTTCGGCGCGGGAGGCAGCCCGCCGCTGTGGGCGTACGTCATTCCCCTGTTGAGTTTCGCAGGGCTCGCGCTGCTGTCACTCCGGAAAATGGACCGGCAGTACAAGGCTGGACACCTGAGCCTTGTGCGCGGCAAGGGAACGAAGGCTGATATCGACATCGGCGCCGCCGTGACAATAGGGAGGGATGAGCGAAATACGCTTGGCCTGTTCAAGGACAGTGATATTGCGCAGCAGCATGCAGTGGTCAAGAAGGAAAACGGACACTACGTTCTCGAGGATAAGGGGGCAGAAGTCGGCACCTTTGTGAACAAGAAAAAGGTCACGGGCAGGCAGGCGCTTCAGGATGGAGACGTCATCGACATAGGCCATGCCACGATCGTTTTCAGCGATAAAAATACGCAAGCCTGTCCGGGTTGCGGCGCGTTGATCCGGACCAACGCCAGGTATTGCGCGAAATGCGGCGTGAAGGCGGCGTGAGAGGCAAGGGGACAGGGTCCGGGGTCTAGGGTCCAGGGGCAAGGGTCACACCAAGTTTCTCCTGACTTCTGGTGTTAAAATGAAACAACTTCTCAAAAAGAGATATGAAATTATCGGGATCCTCGGCAAGGGCGGGATGGGCAGTGTTTACAAGGTCGCGGACCGCAGACAGGGCGGCAAGGTCCTTGCGGCGAAGGAACTCCGGCCTGGTACCATGCCCCTTGAGAAGGCCGACGAAGCCCTGGCACAGTTTCGGACCGAGGCGCGGATCCTGGCGCGTCTCACGCACCCCAACATCCCGAAGGTTTATGATTACTTTTCCGTCAGAGGTTCGCATTATATCGTCATGGAATACATCGACGGCAGGACGCTTGAACAACTTCTCCTGGTCCGCCATGGCAAGCCTATTGACGAGGGGTTGGCCCTGTCCTGGGCGCTCCAGCTTTGCAGGGCCATGCATTTTTTGAGCGTGCAGAA
>JBGPUS010000296.1:0-3416 GCA_041491325.1 Nitrospirota bacterium
GAGGAACGGCGCCCTCTTTTTACACCATATTCCGCTATACACTGCCATTATCATCCAGCGAACACGCTGGAGGGACTATGCTGAGCGGATAAATCCGCTGTTTGTGCAACAGGCTCTTCGGTGCCCTTGATTTTTCCGAACTGAATATACCATGCGCGTTTTTTCGGATCCCATTTCCCTTGCGCCGCCTTGGCTTTTTCCCGTAAATCTGTATCGCCAAAGTCAATACGCATAGGCACAGGAGTATCAGCCTTGAATTGGTGCGGGGGCGGCGTCCAGGGTTTTCTCTCGATGATCAGTTCGACGGTCTTGAGACGGGCGTGGCTCTCCGCGTCGTACCGATATCGGACGCAGTCGCGTAGACATAATGGTTGACAGTTAAAGAAAGTGACCTGCCCCTTGCAACGTGGGTTATACTTGGGAACCGGGTTCCCAAATACAGAGCCACAACCAAGGAGGCAGGTCATGAAAGATATTATCATATTCGTCGGTCTTGATGTACACAAAGATACCATAGATGTTGCGATAGCTGAATCAGGCGGTAGCAAGGAAGTCCGCCACTACGGAAAAATCGACGGAGATCTCGCGGCATTGGATAAAGCCGTCAGAAAGCTCCAAAGCAAAGGCGCTGAGCTTCACTTCGCCTACGAAGCCGGTCCCTGCGGTTATGATATCTATCGTCATCTGACAAAGCAGGGGTTATCGTGCATCGTGGTAGCCCCCTCCCTGATTCCGAAAAAGAGCGGGGACAAGGTCAAGACCGATCGTCGTGATGCAATGAGCCTCGCCCGTCTGTACCGCGCCGGAGAACTGACAGGGGTCTATGTTCCCCGCGAGGACGATGAAGCCATGCGGGATTTAAGCCGTGCGCGAGAGGACGCTGTCAACGCATCACGCACCGCCCGGCAGCGGCTTGGGGCCATGCTCCTGCGGCTGGGATATCGGTACAACCGCAAAACAACGTGGAATGCCGCCCATTTCAACTGGCTGTCCACGATCAAGATGCCGCACCCAGCGCAGCAGATCGCGTTTCAGGAATATATCCATGCTGTCATGGAATGCGGCGAGCGGGTCAACCGCCTGACCGAACAGATACAAAAGCTCATTCCGGAGTGGAGGCTGGCGCCGGTGGTCAAGGCGCTACAGGCGCTTCGAGGAGTGTCGCTCATGGTAGCGACAACCACGATAGCCGAGATCGGCGACTTGAGCCGCTTTCCAAATCCGCGACAGCTCATGGCGTATCTGGGTCTGGTGCCGTCCGAGCACTCCAGCGGAAAGAAGGAAAAACGGGGCGGCATCACCAAAACCGGCAACGGTCATGTCAGACGCGCTCTTGTGGAGGCAGCGCAAACATATCACCACCAAGCCCGTGTGAGCAGGATACTGCTTGCAAGGCAAGAAGGCCTGACCGATAGTATCCGCAAAATCTCCTGGAAAGCCCAGGTGAGACTGTGCGGACGCTTCCGGAAGTTGACGGGCCGAGGGAAACCCAGGAACAAAGTCGTGACCGCCATTGCCCGCGAACTGTCAGCCTTCATGTGGGCCATTGCAAAGGAAGTGCCGATCCAGTGCGCGTAAGCAGGTTATCAAAGAACGACGATAAAACTCAAAGGAGTTCATAGAGAACAATTATAAAAAATATCCAGGGCAGAAGCAGGGACGCGGCCGCGTTTTAGGGAGAATTCTCGGCCAACCTATGGAATAAGGCACAGCCGAATTTCCGTTTGTAGAGAGAGTCAGCTCCCCGGCGAAAACAAGTCATGCGGTCAAACCCGCGCATATCAGAGTGATCAAACGTCGAACAACAGGCCCCGTCTCTGGCTGTGCCCTGGATACATACTGACTACTTGAACTCTTACAAAAAGGGGCGGTCGAACTGTTTTCTCCTTGACAACTGTCAACCATATCAGGTTGGGCACACGTTTATCGTGCCCAACAGGCAACTACTCGTTTCCAACAGAGCCATCAAACACCACCGGCTCTGCGCCTCCCCAATCACGATGATAGATGCCCTTGTTCACGAACCTGTGAAAACTCGTGTGCGGCCAGTCTATCGGCGCTTTGACAAGGCCATGCTTGACCGGATTATAATGGATGTATTCAACGTGCCGGTTATAATCTCGTTCATCGCGAATCCGGTGCTCCCAGAACCTTCGCTGCCAGACCGTTTGTTCCCGCTTATGCTGATGACTTGCGCCGGGAGGCGTTCTCTCGGGATCGTCGCAGGTCAGGGTAAAGTGTCTTTTGATCAACATCCACCGCTGAGAGAAATTGCTATCGCCTTCCGGCAAAGTCCAAATGCAGTGGAGATGATCCGGCAAAACAACAATTGCGTCAATGTGGAACGGGCGGCTCTCCATAACGTATTTGAACGCTTTTTTCAAGAGACCGGGATTTTTATCTGTGCACAATATCGTCTTCCGATCATATGTTACGACCGTGAAGAAGAACGTACCGCCTGGCGCGTGTGCTCTTTTATATTGCATAATCAGGTTGGGGTACATCGTGCCCAACAGAACCTGTCGGGCATAGAAACAGTGCCCGACCTACCGCTCATCATCGTGCCCAATGGAATATGTCGGGCACAGGAGCGGTGCCCGACCTACCTCTTATCCCCTTTAAAGAAGTTGATGATGCCCTCCGCCGTCTTTCCCGACATCCCCTTCACGGCGGCCAGTTCCTCCACCGTGGCGTTCCTGATCTTTTCTACACTGCCGAAATGCCGGAGCAGCGCCTTTTTCCGTACTTCGCCGACGCCGGCGATATCGTCGAGCTCGGAACGGATCGCCCGCTTGTCGCGGAGTTTTCTGTGATAGGTGATTGCGAAGCGATGCGCTTCATCGCGCACGCGCGCAACGAGGTGGGTCGTCGCGCTTGTAGGTTCAAGGATGATCGGCTCGTCCACGCCCGGCAGGAAAACGCGCTCGAATTCCTTTTCCGCGCCTTCGTCCCCGCTCTTGGCCTTGGCAAGGCCAATTACATCGGGCTCGTGACGGATACCCTCCTTTTCAAACCCACCCTCACCGCTGTCCTCTCCCTGAGGGAGAGGATTTCTCCCGATGATGCCCAATTCATTCAGCACATCAAGCGCCGCGTTGAGCTGGCCTTTGCCGCCGTCGATCAGGATCAAATCAGGAAGCTCGCCCTCCTCTTTTGCTTTGGCGAAGCGGCGCTTGATCACCTCCGCCATGCTCGCGAAATCATCCTGCCCTTCGACGGTCCTGATTTTGAATTTCTTATAGTTCCGTTTGTCCGGCAGGTTGTTTTCAAACGACACCTTGCTCGCCGTCGATTCCGTCCCCTGGATGGTGGAAATATCGAACGCCTCTATCCTGCGCGGAAGATTGACGAGCCCCAGCTCTTCCTGGAGCTTAATGAGTATACGCTCTTTGCTCTTTCGCGACAACTGGTGTTCC
>JBGPUS010000297.1:0-3403 GCA_041491325.1 Nitrospirota bacterium
CCAGAGGCCAAACGTTTCATGTTCTCCATGATGTCAGGCGCTTTTTTGTTGCCGAGCATGAAGGACCGGAGCGCCGGGTCCGTGGTATGCACGGAAACGTAGAGAGGGCTCAGTCGTTCGCGAAAAATCCGAGCCCAGTCGGCCTCGGAAAGTGCGCCAAGGGTAATATAATTGCCGTATAAAAACGAGGCCCGGAAATCATCGTCTTTAACATACAGGCTCTTCCGGCAACCGGCCGGCATCTGGTCAACAAAACAAAAAATGCAGCGGTTGCGGCATCGTTTTACGTCGAAGGTCTTACATTCGATGCCTAAAGTATCGTCAGGGTCCTTATCAAGAGAGATAGTCACTGTCTTGCCGTTTTGTCTACGGACCCTGAGTGTAATGCGCTCATCAGCTACTAAGTAACTGTAATCAATGCAATCATGAACGTCCGTTGCGTTGATCGAAACGATACGGTCGCCCGGTTTCAGCCCCAGCTCCGCGGCTGTGCCGCCCGGCCGAATGTTTACGATCTCGATCAATCAAGCGCTCCTCTTTGATGCGAACATGAACTCCACATATCCTGTTATCTGCACGCGTGCCTCGGAAGACACCTGGCGGAATTTCCTCATCATCATGATCTCATCAATGCTCAGGATTTTCTCAAGATAATTGATCTGCTCCTCGGAAAGCGGGTATTTGCGTTTCCCCCGTTTAAATTTGGCCTGCGAAGGAGAAAGAAAAAACCCTTTGACCTCATCGGGAACTTTTTCCTGGTGCGCCGAGAGGATAAGAACGGACTTGTCGAGCCCCAGCTTGCTCGCGATCATCATGAGCGTTTTGTCTTTCGGGATATGTCCTTTATTGATCGTAACCCGTAAAAGCTCCGGGCTGATCCCGAGTACTTTAGAAGCGTCTTTGAGATTCTTAAAGCCCTTTTTTTCCAGTGCTTGCCGAATCATCTCGTTTATTTTCATCTCTTCAAACCTCCGTGGGAAAAAATCAGGCGCTGCAAAGAAAAAAAAGCCGCCACTTGCGCGCTGAGAGCGTTACGGCGTATCCTGCCCGACAATTTTCGTTCCCCGCGCAATATATTGGATGCCCGACACGACCGTAAAAACAGCTGTCGTCCAGTATAAAACCGGCAACCAGCCCATTTTAACGCCGTAGATCTTCAATGCGAGTGATATCATCACTACGAGCAGCTGTAAAACCGTGGTAGCTTTCCCGATGATCGCAGGTTGGGCCGTAAAGGCGTGTCCGGTAAAGTACAGAGCCAAGCTTCCGATCACGAGGATCGCGTCCCTGCTCACGACGACCATGACCAGCCACACCGGCAAAATATCGAGCAGCACGAGCGTCACGAACGCCGATACGAGCAGCAATTTGTCGGCTATTGGGTCAAGAAAAGCGCCGAGCTCGGTCTTTTGGTTCCTGATGCGCGCTATCATTCCGTCCAGGGCATCCGTAACCCCGGCTACCAGAAAAACCGCCATGGCGATGCGATAATGGTGGTATATCATGAAACCGATAAAAAATGGAATCAGGATTATTCGCGCAAGCGTGATGTAGTTAGGAAGGTTCATTGCCACTCCGTCTTCGAAACAATGCCCGAGTTAATATTAAACATGTTTATTTGGGATGTCAACCTTTATCTTTTTGTTCCCATTTGTTTTTGGTTCTGCGGTCGGATATGCAAGAAAAACACGGAAGAGAAAAGATGGAGCCGGCGAGAGGAGTCGAACCTCCGACCAGCTGATTACGAATCAGCTGCTCTACCACTGAGCTACGCCGGCCTTTTAGTAGACGCTATTTATACCTTATACGCGCTTTTGGGTCAAGGAAAAAATTCGCCGCCGCCGAGACGATTTAAAGAAGTAAACATTATGCGAGGTCAACCGATATTTTTCTCAAACGACCAGCACTTTGCCTCGGCAGTGAAACCAGTCTTAGGATTAATTACTGTCCCCTTCCCTTGCAACGTCTTTCAACAAGTCCTTCAACCGGCCTTTGTGCATGAACTGCCAGTCTCCCAGGAATTCAATATCATCAACCAGCCAGCCCCGGGAATCTTTGGCAGGATATACCTTGTCCTTCCATGTGAAAGGCGATGATCCCTTCGTCGACTCGACATAACTAAGCTCCACCATGCACGAAGAGGTCTTGGCGTCGCATGAAAGGACCTTATACGAAGTAGCGCCCTCGAACAGCGAAGTGAACAGATCGCCTTCAACCAATGGAGGCACCTCTCCTTTTGTTGTTTTTTGATATTTTTGCTCGGCCTGGTCTGCTTCTTTTAAAAGCTTTATGAGCGAAGCTGATACATACGGCTTGAACTTCTGGAGCTCTTTCTCGGAAGGCACGCCGGAAGCATGGACCGCAAGGTAAGCGTTATAAAAGGAGTTGACGGCCTCCTTCATTTCAAGAACGGGTTCGGCTGCAAATGCGCTCGTTGTGAGCAGTATTATAATAATGACCGAAATAAGCCTCATAAGCCTTCCCCCTGATGAAAGAAAAATTTGTTGTCATGTCATAGAAAATTTCGCAATTCTCAACATTCAACATATTAAGCAACTTTTGTAAATTTCTTAACTTGAAACATTCAACCGGGTAAAGCGCTCCAATCAATTTAATCCAGAATAACTTCTTTCCGAGCAACTATATCATAACACCGGTATTTCAAATAGGAAAAAACCATTCAAGATGACTGTTCTCAAATCCGTGCAAAACCATGTAATTGCGTTGTATTTTCCCTAAACTTCCGCTATACTCCCCTCCTATGGCCTCCCAGAATAAAAAAACTTTCTATATAATTGACGGCAATTCCTACATCTACCGTGCCTTCTATGCAATAAGGAACCTCACTAATTCCTCTGGCCTGCCCACGAACGCGGTTCTCGGTTTCGCCAACATGCTGCTCAAAGTCATCAAGGAAAAATCGCCGGACCTGCTCGCCATGGTCTTTGATCCCAAGGGCCCCACGCGCAGGAACGTTGAGTACAAGGAATACAAGGCGCACCGGCCTCCTATGCCGAAAGATCTTGTCGTGCAGATCCCCTACATCCACAAACTTGTCGAGGCGTTGCGCATTCCGGTTTTCGTCCAGGAAGGTCAGGAAGCCGATGACGTGATCGCCACGCTCGCGCGCAAGGCCGAGGCGGACGGCGTCGAAGTCGTCATCGTCACCGGGGACAAAGACATCCTCCAGCTCGTAGGACCGGGCATCACGGTCTACGACACCATGAAGGACAAGGTCTACGAAGCAAAAGACGTCGAAGAGCGCTGGGGCGTGCCGCCGGACCGCATGGTGGAGATCATGGGGCTCATGGGCGATGCATCGGACAATATCCCCGGCGTCGAGGGCATTGGGGAAAAGACGGCCCAGACGCTGATCAAACAGTATGGGACCATCGAGAATCTA
>JBGPUS010000298.1:0-3401 GCA_041491325.1 Nitrospirota bacterium
GGAGAGGCTTCGGGGTGATACTGGACGCAGAACGCAGGCAGCGTCTTGTGACGAAACCCCTCGCAGGTGTTGTCATTAAGGTTCACATGGGTCACGACAACCTGGTCCTTCAGGGAATCCATGTCCACGGCAAAGCCGTGGTTCTCCGCCGCGATTTCCACCTTGCGCGTGGTTAAGTCCATGATCGGCTGATTACCGCCGTGGTGTCCGAATTTTAGCTTGTAGGTTTTCCCTCCCAGGGCGAGCCCCAGAAGCTGCTGCCCGAGGCAGATGCCGAAGACGGGCTTTTTCCCGAGAAGTTGTTTAATATTTTTTATGGCATATGTTACCGGTTCCGGGTCGCCCGGACCGTTGGACAGAAACACTCCGTCGGGATTCATCGCAAGGACTTCATCCGCGGATGTCGTGGCCGGAACAACGGTGACGTCGCACCCGGCGCTCGTCAAAAGGCGGAGAATATTTCTTTTAATACCGAAGTCATAGGCGACCACCTTGTATCTGGATGAGGTTTTTTTTGCATACCCTTGTTCGAGGTCCCAGTCGCCTTCCTCCCAGACATACGGTTTCTTGCACGTAACGACCTTCGCAAGGTCGAGGCCGCTCATGTTCGGCAGCGCCTTCGCCTTGGCAACAAGGCTCTCAGGATTCAGGTCCTTCGTCGAGATGATCCCCGGCTGGGCGCCGAAATCGCGAAGATGGCGGGTCAGCGCGCGCGTATCGATCCCCTGAATGCCGACGATTTTGTGTGCTTTGAGATACTCGTCCAGAGACCGGGTCTTGCGCCAGTTGCTCGGGATGTCCATATACTCTTTTACGATGAAGCCTTCGGCATAGGGTCTGGGAGATTCCACGTCTTCGTCGTTCACGCCGTAGTTGCCAATCTGCGTGTAGGTCATGGTGACGATCTGACCCTTATACGACGGGTCCGTCAGGATCTCCTGGTACCCGGTCATGCTTGTATTGAACACCACCTCGCCCGAGGCCTCGCCTTCTGCTCCAAAGGAGGAGCCTTCAAATACAAGACCATCAGCCAACGCGAGTAACGTTTTTTTCATACTCTCTTGATCCTTTTTTATCCATGAGCTCTCGCTGAGTCCGCAGTTTTAAACTTTGAATTCATCGGCCTTAGCCGCCGCTGCGTCCTCTGCGGTAAATCGCTGCTAAAATCTGTCCCTTATCTTTCCATTGATATCGATCACTTCCGCGCTCGCCTTGTCGCCGTCCACCGTAACGAGAATATAGTGGTTGAAGCCGCCATCCTCGTCTTTCACATACAGCGGCGCTCCGCCGCCGCCGGTGATAACGTGCGCGATATTGTCAACGGTTTTCCTCTGATAGAAGTGCTCATGCCCGGCGAACACGGTTTCCACTTTGTATTTTACCAAGAGCGCTTCGAGCCGGTCGCGTTCTACAGGATGCTTGTCGAGGCTGTCACCCGCGTGATGACCCTTGCCCGGTTCGGTAAACAAGGGATGGTGCAGGAACACGAACGTGTGTTTTTTGTCCGAGCTTGCCAGCACGGTTTCAAGCCATGTCAGCTGTTTGTCGGTTATTCTTTTTTCCTGGTCATCCATGAAGGAATCGAGCACGACAAAGAGCGAGTTGCCCGCCACGAACGAGTAATACAACTCATTTCCGGGAAGGTCTACCTGCTCCAGGTAGGTCTTTTCGCTGAACGGGATCTTGGGGTGGGCGTCATGGTTGCCCACCGCTAAAAAGTACGCCACCGTAATCGGCTTCGACATTTCCCAGAACCTGGCCCAGTCCTCTTTGTTTCCGGGAGTCGTAATCAGGTCGCCCGTATTCACGATGAACGCGGGCGTACGGACCATGGTCAGGGAAACAAGTTTGCGATAGACCTCGTCGCCTGAACGATTGTCGCCGAGCACGATAAAGGTGAATTTTCCCTGGATCTTTTCGAGAGCAGCGAGCTTCTGCTGAATATGCTGGTCCTGGGCGGCAAAAGCTGTCGTCGCCGCAAAGAAGAACAACAGTACGGCGATAAATCGTTTATTTAGATTAAACATCCAACCCTCATGATTCAGCCGCAAAAATGCGCAAAAAGCGCAAGATTTTAGTGCAATACAAAATAAAGTCAATTCAAATCTGAAAGGACATACTTCCTGATTTCAAGCTTCGGGCCACCGAAATTTATCAGCAGACCGTGTTCAATTCGGCAGGCTCGCATATAGCCAAGAAGTTGCGCTGTGTGTTCATCGGCCAGCCTTTTACAAGCCTTCAACTCAACGAGTAAGCACTTCTCAACATATAAGTCAGCAATAAAATCTCCCAATATCGTACCGTCTTCGTCAAAGACCCGCAACGCATGTTGTTGCTCCACCTGCATCCCTGTCTTTCGAATTCGATGCACCATACCGTTCTCGTATACTTTTTCAAGATGCCCATTTCTTAAAAAAATATGCAGGCCAAAACTTATTTCTCGGATTCTATCACAAAGACTGAATATTTCTTTTTCCGTTTTCATCACTTTTGCGCTTCTTGCGCTTTTTTGCGGCTAATGTTATTTGCCTTTGTGGCTATCGGCCGCCCACGATCGTCTGCACAGCTCTTCCCGTGAGCTTCCACCCGTCGAACGGCGTGTTCCTTGATTTTGATTGAAAGCGGGACGAATCCACAGCCCATTCCTGCGCGGGATCGATGATCGTAACGTCCGCGTCAGCGCCGACAGAGAGAGTTCCTTTGTTGAGTTTAAGCACCTGTGCCGGATTCAGACTCAGTTTGCGCACGAGCTCGGTCATCGAAAGAACGCCTTCCTCCACGAGTTTGAGCGAAAGCCCGAGCGCGGTTTCGAGTCCCACGATGCCGAAAGGCGCATAATCGAATTCGCCGGACTTTTCATCCATCCCGTGGGGCGCATGGTCAGTCGCTATCACGTCGATGGTCCCGTCTTTGAGGCCTTGTTTGATGGCGGCCAGGTCGTCAACGGATCGGAGCGGCGGGTTCATCTTTGCCAATGTATTGTACCCCCGCACTGATTCTTCGGTCAACGTAAAGTAGTGCGGGCAGGTCTCGGCGGTGACTTTCACGCCGCGCGCTTTTGCGTCGCGGACCATGCGAACGGACCCGGCTGAACTCACGTGCGCCAGGTGCAGGCGGCAGCCCGTCAGTTCCGCCAGTGTGATGTCCCGGCCGACCATGACTTCTTCGGCGGCCCGGGGAATGCCGCGAAGACCCAGTTCCATCGACACGAACCCCTCGTTCATGACGCCCTTGTCGGAAAGCGCGCTGTCTTCGCAGTGGGAGATAATGAGCAGGTCGAATATTTTCGAGTACTCCATGGCCCGGCGCATGACGGCCGCGTTCATCACCGGCCTGCCGTCGTCCGACAGAGCCGGACACCCGGCAGCGTGAAGCTCGGCCATCTCGGTCAGTTCTTCGCC
>JBGPUS010000299.1:0-3399 GCA_041491325.1 Nitrospirota bacterium
CACCTGAGCTACAGGCGCTTGAAATTGGTCGGGGCGAGAGGATTTGAACCTCCGGCTTTCTGCTCCCAAAGCAGACGCGCTACCGGGCTGCGCCACGCCCCGAGAAATGCACACCGCTTACGCCTCAATCGTAGGCCATATAATACTCACACTCCCCTTTCTTGTCAAGCTCTATGTGGCCGTCTCATCTGCATTTTCTACGTTCCCTTCCTGTTTGTCGGCGCTCGCCGGTCCCAAAGAGGCGCCAGGCGGCTTTTCGCTTGAATTGCATGAGAATTTATACTATTATTACCTGTATGGAAGAGCGGATCGGATCGGTGATCAAGTTTTTCGACAAAACTACAATCGCGGCGGTCAAGCTGGATTTCGGCGATCTGGCGGTCGGAGACACTATTCACATCAAAGGAGCGGCTACCGATTTTTCGCAGAAAATAGAGGCCATGGAGTTCGATCATAAACCCGTGGAAAAGGCCTTGCGCGGCCAGTTTGCCGGCATCAAGCTCTCCCAACCTGCAAAGCCCTTCGATCTTTTATACAAGGTCACCGGATAAAACGCCGACCGATGCTCACGTATATCGCAAAACGCATGCTTCTGATGATCCCGATCCTGTTCGGCATTACCGTGCTCTCCTTCGGCGTCATGCGTCTTGCGCCCGGCGGTCCCGCGGAAGCCCAGATGGAATTCTCGGCAAAGGCTTCCGCCGAAGCCCGGGAACGGCTGCGAAAACTCTACGGGGCCGACCAGCCTTTTCATAAACAGTACGCAACCTGGCTCAAGAAGTTCGTGACCCTCGATTTCGGCGAGGCCTTTGCCGACGGCCGAAAAGTCAAGGACAAGATACTCGAACGCCTTCCGATTACGCTTATCATCAATCTCCTTTCGCTCGGGCTCGTGCTCCTGATTGCGATACCCATCGGCATACTGTCCGCCACGCGCCAATACTCGCTCCTCGACCGGTTCACGACCATCTTCGTTTTCATAGGGTTTTCCACGCCTTCCTTCTGGCTCGCCCTGCTGCTCATCTACCTTCTCGGCGTACAATGGGGCGTGCTCCCGATCTCCGGGATTCAGAGTTTAGACGTTACCGGGCTCACTGCCTGGGGTCTGCTCGCGGACCGGGCGCATCACTTGATTCTGCCGGTATTCGTCTCGGCCTTTGGAGGGCTTGCGGGCTTCTCCCGATACGTTAGAAACAGCATGCTTGAGGTCATGCGCCAGGACTACATCAGAACAGCCAGGGCCAAAGGGCTTCCCGAGGGCGAGGTAATCTACAAACATGCGCTCAGAAACGCGCTCATGCCCGTCATCACCATCCTCGGTCTTTCCCTGCCGGGGGTCATCGGCGGCAGCGCCATCATGGAAATGATCTTCAGTATCCCAGGCATGGGACAGCTCATGTTTCAGGCGGTCTTGGCAAGAGACTATAACCTCGTCATGGGCATCCTGGCGCCGGCTGCGCTTCTCACGCTGCTCGGCAACTTCCTCGCGGATATTGCCTATGCGTTTACGGACCCGAGGGTGAGACTGAAATGAGAGCGGCAGGGGCCGGGGTTCAGGGGCCAGGGGCAAGGATAAATCGTGTAGCCGCAGGCTAAGTGCCCAGTGGTTACGAGTGCGTAGCGCGAATGCAGGGTATCAGCCTGCGTTAAATTAACATGCAGGAATATTGATGACAAATAGCACTGAATCCATAACAGCACAAACCCTTCATGATCTCATGAAGAACAAACTCGCGGTCCTCGGCGGGCTGCTGGTGCTGTTCGTCTTTATTCTGTCTATCTTTGCTCCGCTGGTCGCGCCGTATAATCCATCCACCATCGACATCAAAAACATTCTCGTCGGCCCGAGCTTTTCCCATCTGTTGGGGACCGATGACCTGGGAAGAGACGTGCTCTCGCGGATGCTCTGGGGCGGCAGGATTTCTCTTGAGGTAGGCTTCGTGGCCGTCGGGATCGCCACCATCATCGGAATTATATTAGGCGCAATTGCCGGTTATTACGGCGGCTGGATTGACAGCGTGATCATGCGGGCGGTTGACATCATGTTGAGCATACCCACGATCTTCCTGGTGCTCGCGGTGATCGCCATCCTGGAGCCGAGCATCATCAATATCATGATCGTGATCGGCCTCACGAGCTGGATGGAACCTGCCCGGCTCATTCGTGCCGAGTTCATATCTCTCAAGGAGCGTGACTTCGTGATAGCAGCCCGCGCGCTCGGCGCTACGGACGCACGCATCATCGCGAGGCATGTCCTGCCGAACGGCCTCTCCCCTATCCTCGTGTCCGCGACCATGGGCGTCGGCGGGGCGATCCTCATCGAATCAGCCTTGAGCTTCTTAGGTCTCGGCGTCCAGCCCCCTACCCCGAGTTGGGGCAGCCTCCTCTCATCGGGCAAGGACAACATAGAGATTGCCTGGTGGCTCTCCGCCTTTCCCGGCCTCGCCATTCTCGTTACCGTGCTTGGTTATAATTTGCTGGGTGAAGGCATCCGGGACGCGCTCGACCCGAGGCAGAGGGAGTAGCGCAATCCGACCTGAGTCAGAAGGTCAGGTAGAGCACCACAAAATCCAACACCTAGATCATGATAATGCGCCAGATCAAAAACGGGACCCGACCTACCCACTTAAGAGGATAAAATGGATTGGAAATTGTTTCTATTTTCTTTCGACGGACGTGTAAGTAGAAAACAATTTTGGCTGTTCAATATTGCCCAATTCGGACTTTTTGTGATCCTGAAGATTGTCTTAACTGGAAAGATTGACTTTACTCACAGAGATCTATTTTCTATTATCTACCTGGTCATCTTTTTGTGGCCAATGTTAGCTATTCAGACAAAACGCTGGCATGATCGGAATAAGCCAGGCACGTGGGGTTTCATTAATGGCGTGCCTTTTGGCACTTTATGGTCTATAGTCGAGTTAGGGTTCTTAGAAGGAACTGTTGGAGAAAACCGTTTCGGCAGAGATCCGCTTGAGGGTGTTCAGAGGAGATATAATTTTAGTCGTGAGTTCACCTGGACGCAGAATCTCTGGGCATTTGGATTTCTCTTTTTGATATTTTTTTTCATACTTGCATGGGCAATCGCTCAAGTTTTTATCAAATAGCGTTTGAAATTAATTATGCCAGTCAGTCGGGTAGAGCGACGCTAAACCCGACTCCTCAATCACGATAATGCGTCGGGTCAAAAAACGCGACCCGACCTACCAAATTCTCTTTTGCTTGTCTCCCCTTCTCCCCATCCGCCAAGATAAGCTATACTATTATTATGGCAATGGTGTTCATCGATTACACCCAGCTCTACTACACGGCGATCGCAAAAACCGGGGTCCCTCAGACGATAAGCGGCAAATTCGTCCGGATCCGGAACGGATCGACAGATTATCTCGTCCTCTCGCC
>JBGPUS010000300.1:0-3372 GCA_041491325.1 Nitrospirota bacterium
ACTCGGTTCAACGGAGCTGACTCAGGAGACCTCTCTCGAACAACTCCTTAAACGACCTGAACTGAGTTACGGAGATATCGCAAAAATGGGCCCGCCCCCTGAGCCGGTTGGGGAAGCTGTGGCGAAACAGGTGGAGATCCGCATTAAATATGAAGGGTACATCCAGCGCCAGCTCAATCAGGTAGAACGCTTCAAAGCGTTAGAACAAAAAAACATCCCTGCGGATATTGATTACGATGTCATAACGGGACTCGGCGCCGAAGTCAGACAGAAGCTCAAACAGGTAAGGCCGGTTTCTCTCGGCCAGGCCTCGCGCATCTCGGGTGTGACCCCGGCCGCCATATCGCTCGTCATGGTTGCACTCGAAAAGAGAAAGCGCGGAAAGGGATAGCAGATGCGTATCATAAAACACGGCCCGAGGAATAATGACCGGACTCTCGCCGGGAAGCTTGCGGGGGGAAAATGACGCCGAAGGAATTGCTGATATCCGGCGCACAGGAACTCGGCGTTACCCTAAGCAATCACCAGGTGGATGCTTTTTTTATCTATTTTTCCGAACTCGGGAAATGGAATCGCAGTATCAACCTCACGACGATTCGGGAAGAGAGCGATGTCATTATCAAACACGGACTTGATTCTCTTTCCTTTTTAAAAGGCTTTTCTCCTGTCCCGCAAATGGCGCTTTTGGACATAGGGTCGGGCGCCGGCTTTCCAGCTTTGCCGATCAAGATTTCACACACAGAGCTTAGGGTTGCAATGGTCGAGTCCGTAAAGAAAAAAGCTTCTTTTCTCCGACACATGATCCGGACCCTCCGGCTGCAGGAAACAGACGTTATAGATAAAAGGACGGAAGAACTCCCGGACGCGTATCGCTCAGTTTTTGATGTTGTTACTGCTCGGGCTTTTGCCGACATAAAATCGGCGCTCCTTGTCGGCCTGCCGTTTCTTAAACCAGGAGGCCTCATGATCTTGAGCAAGGGGCCGGGGGAAACAATCAGCGAGCCGGATGCGACAAAGATCGGTTTCTCCGTGCGGAATGCGATAGGGCTTACTCTTCCTCACTCGGACTATAAGAGAACGGTCTGGGTTTTTGAAAAAACCATTTAGCCGCATATCTCGGGACGCGTCATATTCGATGTTCCACGTGGAACATCCAGAAATAGGGATATCCTCTTGACTCGACTATCCCAACATTTTGAACGTTCTCCCCGATAAGAAGCATTCGGGGAAAAGGCAAAATCTGAAATATCCGATATGCGAATTTTATTTATGTTTTCGCATTATCTGTGTTCATCAGTGGTTAAATGACTTTTTCAAGATTTACGGCTATCCGTGAGGTTCTGTTTTGGTTGAAAGCACACTTCAAATACCGGCTGAATGGCGGGCAGTGGCCGATGAGATCGAGACCCAGCGGGGGGCTGTATTTGTCATTGGCGCGCCCGGCTCCGGCAAAACCACGTTTTGTCTCTACCTTGCCGGGCGATTCTGTCGTGCAGGCAGAAAAATAGCCTGGATCGATGCTGATCCCGGCCAGCCGTTCATCGGTCCGCCGACCGTCATATCGCTTACGCTCTATTCGGCAGTCGCCGACCTGCTCCGACGAAAGAATCCTTTGGTCATGAGCTTTGTCGGTAACTCGTCGCCGGTCGGCCGACTGCTCGAAATGGTCTCCGGCCTTCAGAAGCTTTTGCTAGACGCTGAGTTGCTCAAACCGGAGCTTATCTTGGTCAATACCTGCGGACTCGTGAACGGGGGCGCGGCCAGGGACCTCAAATTTCATGAGATTGATATGATCGGGCCTCGCTATATAATCGCCCTGCAATCGGGGGGCGAGGTAGAGCACCTTCTCACGCCTCACTCGCATCGGGCTGGTTTGCTGATCCATCGCCTTCCAGCAGTCTCAGGTGCAAAGACCCCGACCCGCGAGGCGCGCCAAGCAATTCGGGAGCAGCGCTTCAAGGAATACTTCCGCGGCGCGGACTTTCAAGAGATCTCGTTGCATGATGTCGGAGTCCACGGACCCGGCCTCGGCGTTGGAGAGCGGCTCGGTTTCCGGGACATCAACAGGCTCTCAAAAATACTGCACGGCATCGTAATCCATGCCGAGCTTTCGGCTGATAAGCTGTTTCTCGTGATCGACGGTGATTATACGGGTGATGAACTTTTCACGGCCAAAGAGCAGTATAAAGTCAGGGAAATTTCGGTTCTCAAAAAATCGGAGCTCGATTATCTCCTGGTGGGTTTAAACGACGACCGAAATCGGTGTCTCGGACTCGGCGTTATCCGCAGTGTCGACATGAAAGAGCTGTCTCTCAGAGTCATAACGCCGCTCCGGGATGTTTCAGGGGTACGGCATCTGTCGATCGGCTCTTTACGCGTCAGCCCCGCAGGGAAGGAGCTCGGGCAAGTGTAAGGTATGTTCCACGTGGAACATACGTTTTTGCGCTTCGGAATTTGAACTTATTCTGCTCTGCTCATTCTCGCTCTGGCTGTAGTGCGCCATTAATTTATTTACATTTGCAATTCCACTAAAATCACCCCACCTAATGTTTAGGCTTCTTTCCGTACGATGAAAACGCATAGTCCTGCCTCGCAGCGCTTCCGACCGCCGCGTAGAGGCTTAGTTCAACCTCCCCTTGCTAAGGGGAGGGACCCAATTGCTGCCCCTCCTTGCCAAGGAGGGGTTGGGGAGGTGGTTCTAACCTAATGCTCGTGCAGGACCGTCTTTAAAAAAGGCTCTGCTTAAGTAAAGAACCGTTGGACGCATTACACCGGCGCCTTTTGAGTTTTTTTCTTCCTTTCATCATAAACATATGGTAAATTGGTTGGGTTTTGACTCGCGGGCATTCGGAAGGACAAATAGGCATGGGCAGGATAATAGCGGTAGCAAATCAGAAGGGCGGCGTGGGTAAAACCACGACCACGGTCAACATCGCGGCATCCTTGGCGGTGGCTGAAAAAAAGGTCCTGCTCATCGACTCCGACCCGCAAGGCAACTCCACGAGCGGTATGGGAATTGATCGAAGCGATATACACAGCAGCACCTATGACTTGTTTACCGGCAAGAAAACCCTCCAGGAGATAAAAAAATCTTCGCATTTTCCGTGGCTCGATGTAGTTCCGGCCGGCATAGATTTGGTCGGCGTCGAAGTGGAACTCATCCAGATGATCGCGCGCGAGCGTGTGCTTAAGAAAGCGCTGGCGAACGCTAAAAATGATTATGACTACATTTTCATCGATTGCCCGCCTTCTCTCGGACTACTGACCATCAATGCTCTCACCGCTGCCGACGGCGTGTTGATCCCGGTGCAGTGCGAGTACTACGCACTTGAGGGTTTGACGGCGCTCATGAACACCATCAAGCTCATCAAG
>JBGPUS010000301.1:0-3343 GCA_041491325.1 Nitrospirota bacterium
AAAAGAGCCCTTGTTCACCGTTGATTCGTGAGAGGTAAGCCGTATAAGCAAGCGGTGCAAAATAAAACAGGCGCAGGGTTCTTCTCCTGCGCCTCAGGCGTTTATTATTCCTTAAAGAAAGCGTTACTCCACCTTGAATGCCGCGGACTTAATGACAGCGCCCGTCTCATCCAGGATGTCCACCTTCCAGTCGCCCTTCATGCCTCCGAGCGCCTTGTTGGCCCAGGTCCTCCACCGCCAGGATCTCTTAACATCCTGGGTCACCTTGCCCATTTCATTCAAGCCGAGAGTAAAAACATATGTGATTTTTGTGTCCTTCGGGACGTCCTTGAACTCAAGGTAGCAGTAGACCTTTTCCTGGGTCGCCGGGAACGTTGCCGCTATGCCCACGGGCTGACGGTTCTCCACCGAGCTGCAAACTTCAAAGCGGGAAAGGTTGAGAGCCGGAGCTTTCGCGGGGACCGCGGCTTTTGCAGGCGCGGCAGCAGGCGCTTGTGACGGCGCCGGGGCGGGCGCCTGCTGAGCCGTTACGAGGCCGACACATACGATCAACGACAAAACCAGACACGTGATCAAAATTTTTTTCATGGTTTCACCTCCTTTCATCAGGGGATTCTTACCGGAGTAATGGTAAAGTATAGCATACCCTGATTGAAAAAAGGTGTATCCGGCAGTCCGCCGGGCTATCCGTTAACGGGGTTTTTGCGGTACGGCCGCGTCATATCTCTTTAAATAGTCTCCGGCCATGCGCTCCGGGTCGGCACCGAGCATTTTGGCGAACAGGATCAGGAACCCGCGAAGATAAGGCCGAGCCGGCAGTTTCTGAAAGCTCTCCGCTTCGATATATTCAAGATAGCGGGAGCCTACCTTCGTCGTGTCCGCGACCTGGCGAATGGTCAGGCCGCGCTGTTCCCGCAGCACCTTGATGGCCGGTCCGGTAAATTCGGCGATGAGGTGGGCAACGGCGGAGGTTTTTTCCGGGGCCGGCCCTGCGGCCTGTTCTCTCGACGGTTTTTGGTCCCCGGCGACGAATCGGTTCTCCGACGGCAGCGAGAGCGCGGGCTGGACCGGACGGGGCTGATATTTCGGCGGCGGCGGGGGCGGCTCCGGCAGCAGATTCCGGCTTCTCAACATCGCATCATATCGCTTTCGATTGTCCTCGTAGACGAGCGTGCGATAGGCTTCTTCCACCCGCTTGTGCATCGCGGCGGTTTCTTCAGGCGTAAACAGGGAGTACAGCGCGATGGAGTTCGGTTCGTACACGCGGCGTATCCGTTCGTACGCTTTGTGGATGTCCTGCGCGTTCGCCGAGGGCGTGACCTCCAGCAGCTCGTAATAGTTCATGTCTTCTATTTTTTTGATCATGGCCCGCTTCTCCGTTAGTAGAGCACGCTGAGCGTGAGCTGTTCTTTTCTGAGAAGGTTATGGACGATCCGTTCGATGCAGCGAGACGGACGTGAGTACGGATATTCGATGGTGAGCGGCCGTTTGCTCCGAATGGACTGCCAGACGCAGTCGTCGTATTCCACATAGCCGAGATACTCGACGTCGATGCCGAAGTATTTTTGACATGCGCTCTTCATGGAAAAGCCGATCTGGATGTCATTCTTCGTCCGCACCTGGTTCACGATCAGCTTCGGCTTGAACTTCATCACTTCGAGCTCGAGGACCTCGCCCACTTCCCGTTCCATTTGTTTCACGCGCTCGATCAGGTCATAGGGCGTGCGAATGCCCATGCTGTTTTTTTGGTCCATGGCCGCGTCGATCATGTCTTTGATCCCCTCGTCGGCGACGACCCGTTTAAACCGCCGGTAGAAAGCGCTCTTGATGAACCGGTAGGCATTTTCGATGGCAGTGGGTTCGGGCAGCACCACGAGGATGCCGTGGTCCGAGAAGAGAAAAAAGTCGAGGATATTGAACGAGGTCCCCGCGCCGAGGTCCAGAAGGATGTAGTCCGCGTCCAGGGTCTCAAGGTGCCGAAGGAGCCGGGTTTTCTGCGCAAAATTGGGGTTGGCCGCATCGAGAAAGTCCTGCGCGCCGCTGATAAGGCTCAAGTTTGGAATGGAGGTTTTGATGACAACCTCCTGGAGGTTTTCCACGCGCCGGTTCAGGAAATCCGAGAGGGTCATCTCCGGAACGCCGATGCCGAGCGTCGTGTGGAGGTTCGCTCCGCCGAGGTCGGCGTCCACGAGCAGCACTTTCTTTTTCAGACGGGCAAGGGATATGCCGATGTTGCCGGTAATCAGGCTTTTGCCGATCCCGCCCTTGCCGCCGCCTATGGCCCAGATCTCTTTCTTGCGCAGAGCATCCTGGAGCTCGATCATCGTATACCGTTCTCCTCAGCCAGGCCCGTCAGTGCCAGGGGCGTGGTCGCTGTTTCAGACGTTCCTTCCTCTGATGAAGGAGTCTCCTCTGCCGGGAACTCGTCTCCGAGTTCGGCGGGGACCTCTTCCATGACTTCTTCGCCGGCTTCGAGCTCCTGGAACTCCTTCAAGGTCGGGAGCGACGAAAGGTCTTTTAAGCCGAAATACTGGAGAAACTCCAGCGACGTTCCGTACATCATCGGCTTGCCGGGCACGTCTTTCTTGCCTACGATTTTAACGAGGCGGCGTTCCATCAGGTTTCGCATGATGCCGCCGATGTTCACGCCCCGGATCGCTTCCACTTCCGACCGCGTAATCGGTTGTTTGTACGCCACAATGGCAAGTGTTTCAAGCGCCGGCTTCGAGAGTTTGGACGAAAC
The DNA here is from genome assembly GCA_041491325.1 of Nitrospirota bacterium. Taxonomy (GTDB): domain Bacteria; phylum Nitrospirota; class UBA9217; order UBA9217; family UBA9217; genus JBAZLV01. Next base: position 2,744 of record JBGPUS010000301.1, read on the forward strand.
CTTCACGGACCTGAACCGGCGAATCCAGACCGCGTTCTCCGGTCGGGTGGCGAGTTGATAGCCGCCGGCCACTTCGGCGAGCATGATGCCCGAACCCCTCGTATCATACTCCTGCCCAAGCGCATCCAGTTGGGCCTCAATCTCTTCACTGGCGGCGTCTTCAAAGATCCCTTTTAGCCGATCCAGGGATATGGGATTGCCGGCGATAAAGAGCAATGATTCGATTGCCGATTTTAATTGCCGGTTTTCCATCGCATGAGAGTCACGGTCCGGCTCCGGTTGCCCGGGCTGATCTTCAACCGTTTTTTGCGGCTGCTCGTCGGTTGTTTCCAGATCGAGAGTTTCCACAGGCTGCCCGGGCAGCTCCTCGATCGGCGTTTGTCTCTGCTCCGCGGTTTCCGTCTCGTCGTCTTTCTTCGGCTGCTGCTCTGGTTGATTATCAATCGACAGCTGCTGTTCGTCAGCTGCTTTCAAGCCCGAGAGGTCTTCCACGGATTGCACGGGGAGCTCCTCAATTGCCTTTTCCTGAGGCTTGTCCGCTTCCACGCTATCCGGAAGTCCCCTTGGCTGCTCAAACTGATTTTCAACCGGTTTTTGTTG
>JBGPUS010000302.1:0-3342 GCA_041491325.1 Nitrospirota bacterium
GAGCTCGCCAGGCAGGTGTACGGCTGCGCGATTGCGGAACCGGCGGTGTCTTTGCCCGTGGTTTACGGCAACTTTATCGATACCCTAAACGAGCGTTTTCAGCCGCAGCACAGGTTGGGAAGGCTTAAGGAGTTCACTCACTATTTCGCGCAAAATTACAAATTCGGACACCACCTTGCATCCAAGGTACAGGCCAGCGCGAGTGTGGATGAAGCAAGAGAACGAGCCGTACTTTTTTTTGAAACCAGCTCATAACGTTGCGGACAGTGTGCCTTCCCTCGAAGCGGCAAGGAGCCTCGTGTTCTAAAGTCCTGGTGCGTGCGAGGAAACGTCATTCAATCTCCTCACTGATCCTTTCATCCTTCACGAATTCGAAGAATAATCCCGAGAATCACGCTTGACATCACGCAAGGTCATGAGTGAAATAACTCAAAGCATTGAGTAATTTGTAAATTGCGTTTTGGTCTGTTCAGCAGCTCTATCAGGAGGGGCGCCCCTGGAGGTACCATCGCCCCTGTATCATACACAGCTGCCGTTGTTTTAGCGTAAAAAAAGCAGGACTGAGAGGCGTCGGCGTAGTCGCGCGACGAGACGATGAGGATCTGCTCTTTCGTACATCCGGCTAAAAATACGTTGAATCTCGCGGCGTGATTTGCTATTATAACTTCAGGAGATCACACATGCCTGCCACCGAGACCAGACACTTCCATATTGAAAAAGACCCCGCCAAATACGAGGGCAAAGCCGTTGTTAAAGGGACCAGAATTCCTGTCGCATCGATCGTGAACCACTATCGCTCCGGGATGAGCATCGAAGAAATCCTTGAGGGTTACCCGTCCCTGACACCCGCCCAGTTGTTCGACTCCTTGAGCTACTATTTTGACAATAAGGACGAGATCGACCGGGAACTCGCCTAGATGATCAAACTGTACCTCGACGAGGACGTCCACAAAAAGGTGGCCACCGCCCTGAGACTGAAAGGCCACGATGCTGTAAGCGCCCACGAGGTCCAAAAGCAAAGCTTGACCGATCACGAACAGCTGGAATTCGCCGTCTCTCAGGGGAGGGCGATCTTTACGATCAATAGCGGCGATTTCAACAGGCTGCATTCCGCACTAACGTCGAGTGGGCTCCGCCACTACGGCATCATTTTGGCGAAGCAACTTCCGGTCGGCGAGACGGTAAAGCGTCTTGCCAAATATCTTTTCTCCCATTCCTCCGAAGAGATTGAGAATAATATCTACTGGATTTAGAGACGTTGTTCCGAGAGACCCTAACTATAGGGTCTTTTGTATTGATATTTTGCAAAATGGAAACAACATTATTGTCACGAAGGCTCCAAGGCACTAAGGACACCTTGAAATCGGCAGGTTAAAAAACCTTAAGACTATCCTCTCTTCTTCGTGACTTTGTGGCGAGTCCTGATTCCGGCTATTCACCCATTTCGCCCAAAGCGTCCTTAAGTGTACTTGCATCACGCCTCCGCATCGGATCGCCTATCAAACGTGAGGAAGAATATTCACATGATCTCAAAACTGGACCACATCAACATCGTCGTGAGCGACCTGCAAAAGGCGAAAGAGTTTTTCCTGGAGCTTGGTTTCAAGGAAGAAATCTCCTCGCGCATTGCGGGTGAACGGTTCTCCACGATCACCGGGCTTCCTGATTTCGAGGCTGAATTCGTCGGCCTCTCGCTGCCGGGGTCTTCGACGAATGTCGAGCTTATCCAATATTACTCCCCGGTGGGAGGCAAGGACCCCGGATTGAGCAAGCCGAACCAGCTTGGGTTCCGGCACATGGCGTTTGCCGTTGACGATATTGAAGCGGAAGTCGAACGGCTCAAGGCAAAAGGCGTCCAGTTTCAAAGCGACATCCAGGTCTGGGAAAAGACCGGCAAGAAGCTCGTGTACTTCTACGGTCCTGACGGAATTATTTTGGAATTCGCCCAGTATCCGAAGGCGTAATGGCATTGTTTGAGCCGGATTTTTCTTGCCGCGCGAGAATATCATTCCTTTTCAACTTGCGATTCTCCGCAGCTTGCTACGGGGAGATTCAGTTCAAGCCGATCCTCATCCCCTCAAAAATGGTAAAATAGAGGTAAGACAACGGGAGATGGGAATATGGCTGTCACCCCTTCCGACACACTTCTTACCTCCAACGCCCTGACCGTGCTTAGCCGGCGGTATCTGAAGAAGGACGAGCAGGGTAGGGTGATCGAGTCGCCGGAGGACATGTTCCGGCGAGTGGCTAATAATATCGCGCAGGCGGACTTGCTGTATCACGACCATACGGACCTTCTGCGGACCGAAGAAGAATTTCACCGCATCCTTTCCAGTCTCGAATTTCTCCCGAACTCACCGACCCTGATGAACGCCGGCCGTCCGCTTCAGCAGCTCGCGGCCTGTTTCGTGCTGCCCGTGGAGGACTCGCTCGAATCGATCTTTGACGGCGTGAAGAACACGGCCCTTATTCATCAGAGCGGCGGGGGCACGGGTTTTTCGTTCAGCCATTTGCGGCCCAAGGACGACGCCGTGCGGACCACGGGCGGGGTTGCGAGCGGGCCGGTATCGTTCATGCGCGTCTTCAACATGGCGACCGAGGTGATCAAACAGGGCGGCACGCGGCGCGGAGCGAACATGGGAATCCTGCGCGTGGACCATCCCGATATCCTGGAGTTCATTTCCGCCAAAGCGGACAATAAGGAACTTTCCAACTTCAACATTTCCGTCGCGCTCACGGAAGAGTTCATGCGCGCCGTGGAGCAAGACCGCGAACTCGTCCTCCTAAATCCCGCGAGCCGGAAAGCCGTCGGCAGCCTGAAGGCAAGGGTCGTCTTCGACAAGATCGTTGAAATGGCCTGGAAGACCGGCGATCCGGGCGTTGTTTTTCTCGACCGTATCAACCGCGACAATCCAACGCCGCTGCTCGGCGACATGGAGAGCACCAACCCCTGCGGCGAGCAGCCGCTGCTCCCGTACGAGCCGTGCAACCTCGGATCGATCAATCTTTACCGCATGGTCCGTGAACGCGGAGACTCCTATGAACTCGATTGGGACAAGCTCGAACAGTCAGTGCGGACCGGCGTGCATTTTCTCGACAACGTAATCGACATGGGCCGTTATCCCCTCGACCAGATCGACCGTATGGCAAAAGGAAATCGGAAGATCGGCCTGGGGGTCATGGGTTTTGCCGACCTGCTGATCAGGCTCGGGATTCCCTACGATTCCGAAGAAGCGCTCCGGACAGGTGAGCGGATCATGAAGTTTGTGAGAGAAAAAGGAAGGGAGATGTCCGAGGAACTCGGCCGAGAACGCGGCGTATTCCCGAACTTCCCAGGGAGCA
>JBGPUS010000303.1:0-3338 GCA_041491325.1 Nitrospirota bacterium
ATAAAATGACCGCGGCAGAGATCACGGACCGGGCCATGCTGCTGATGATTAAAGAGGCCGCGCTCTGCCTCGAAGAGCGGATCATCGACAGGCCGGACCTCCTTGATGCCGCGCTCATATTCGGCATCGGGTTCCCGCCTTTCCGCGGCGGCCTGCTCAGATACGCGGACAAGCTCGGCGCAAACGTTGTTGTCGAGAAACTCGAAACCTTCGCAAAGAAGCATGGCGAGCGGTATGCTCCTCCTGCCTCGTTGCTGGACCTGGCCCGGAGCGTAAAAAGGTTTTACTCATAGGCCAGAGTCTGGTATAGTTTCCCTATCGAAACTGGTTGAGGAGACCTATCGTCATGGACCATCGGCCCCGCCCCTTTTCATTCAACCGCCTCGTCATCAATGCAGTCCTCGCCTGTGTTGTTTCGTCCCTTTTCGGATGCAGCTACATGGGTTATTACGCGCGCAAGACGCATTGGCACGTGACCTACGAGAACATTCCAAGCATGTCGGCCCTAAGCAAGTATTCTCCCGAGGATTCGCTCGTCGTGGGCGGCCGGATTGTAAATCATCATGAACGGAAGGAGCCTTTGCTCCTCGTGGCCGTCAGCAACCAGTACAAACAGAATGAAAAAGTTGCGCTGGTGCAGGTCCCGGCTTCCGCGACGTTCTATATGGCCTTCCTCCCCAAAGGGGACTATCAGCTTCTCTTGTTCGCCGACCTGGACAAAAACGGGGATTTCGAGTGGAATGAGCTGATCGGTCGGGCCTCGATGAGCGTCAGCCCGGAAAATGCCAAAGGAGGAGCGGTCCTTGAGGGCCCGCCGATCACCGTGGATTTCAACCACGCGGGACAGGTTGATTTCCACCTCAGCGAAACCGTTCGGCCTACCGGGTATATCTACGCCTCGCTCGACGATGAATTCTTCGCCCCCCGGTTCGGCACCATGGGCCTTTACAACCCGACGGAGCTCATATCCCACACGCAGGGCTTCATCTTCGGCCTTGAAGATTTCGACGCGGAAAAAACCATGGTGCTTTTCGTCCACGGCATATCAGGAACGCCGCGGGACTGGAAATTTATCGTGGATGGACTCGATCGGTCCCGTTTTCAGCCGTTCTTCTTCTTTTACCCCTCGGGATTGCGCCTGGACAAACTGGGCACTCTTCTGGCGGAGATCATAAATGCCATTCAAACGAGTCCGGGAAACGGCAGACACAAGATCGTGCTTGCGGCCCATAGCATGGGAGGCCTCGTAACAATGTCGGCGCTTAATAAGCTTGCGGAAGAGGGTTTCCCTTCCTCCGTCAAACTGTATTGTTCCTTTTCAGCGCCGTACGGCGGCATCGAGTCCGCACGCACGGCGCTCGAAAACGCGCCTGCGGTCGTGCCGGCCTGGCGCGACATTGCAACGGACAGCGATTTCATCAAGTACCTTTCAGGACGGCGGCTTCCCAAAAGCCTGCCCTTCTACCTCTACTTCACTTATAGCGGCCGGTCAGTGCTCAAGGGAGGGGGTTGCAGCGACGGATCAGTCGCTCTTCAAGCGCAGTTGGAACCTTCCGTTCAGAAGGCCGCTACCCGGATTTTTGGTTTCAACGAGACGCACATAGGCGTCCTGAACAGCACGGATGCGCGCGAGTCGTTCCTCCGGCTTCTCGACATGGTCGAGCCTCCCCGATCCGGGGAGCCACGCTAGTGAGTGCGTCAAAGATGTCCTCCCCCTTGCCAAGGGGAGGCGGAGTGATTTTAGTAGCATTGCAAATATAAGGAATGACTGGCGCAACGCGCGAGCGAACAAACGGTCCCGAGTGAGGGTTGTGCCTTTTCCCGCACCTCAGACCGCCACAAGTTTTACGCATTGTGCGTTCTTGATTTTCCGCGACTTCGGCTCAGACCGCTACAAGTGAAATCGCATAATACGGACAGAGGGTGAGTACGCCTTTGTGCTCCAGAGCGTCGAATTTGTCGGCATTAATGACCCAGGCCTTGTCATCACGCATCTCGAAGAATTGCGGATAGGCTTCGGCGCATCCGCCGCAGCCGGTGCATAAGCCGTAATCGATATTCGGGACCATGCGGTCGTGGCCCGCCTTATGTTTAGCCATGCAATCCTGCCGTCTCCGTCGCGGGGCGTACGTTATATCCTATATTCGTTGCCACCGATGTAATTTTTAAGGTCTTCGATGGTCGTTTCCTGTTCAGAGATAATGGTATTGACCACATCCCGCATAGTCACGACGCCTTTCAGAAGGCCGTTTTCCATGACAGGCAAATGACGTATTTTATTTTTCGACATTAACACCATGCAGTCGTTCAAGGTCGTGCCGGGCACAACGGAGATGGGCGATCCGGTCATGAGCTCACGCACCGTGGTGTTCTTGGATGATTTTCCCTTCAGGATAACCTTCCGCGCGTAATCCCGCTCCGAAAACACGCCTACAAGCTTCCCGTTTTCCACGACCAAAAGAGCGCCGACATCTTTGTCAGCCATAATTTCCAGAGCTTCGTATGCGGTGCTCTCCGGACCGATCGTATAACATGCGTTCGCTGTTGCGCCGCAACCGGTCCTCTTCGACTGCAACACCTGACCCACGGTAATGGATGTATACATGGCATTTCCCTCCTTCCGGATGTCAAAATAAGAAAGCCAGGCAAACCTAAGATTTTTCTTTCGGTAGCTCGACCGGTTATCCCGTCAAAAAACGCTGGACTCCATACCCCTCACGCGAGGAACGGGGCCGTCTTTGTCCGTCTATGCGCTATCAAAAGTATTATTTTAATTATAACACATGATGCGGCTCTCTGTTGGTATATTCACCAATTCGAGCCTGGTCGAGGGCCGCCTTAACGATCCGGACGAACTCCCTTGTTCTGGCGGGTTTGTTGACATACTCGAATACGCCCAAGCTTAACGCCTTCAAGTACTTTTCAATGGTGCCGCATGCCGAGAGCATGATCAAAGGAGGCCCCGGGGTGTACTTGTGGAGGGAAGAGAGAAGGTCAAAACTGTCCATTCCGTTTATCTGTTCATCGATAATCACAAGGTCAATAGTGCCGCCGTCCCTCATGGCCGTCAGCGCGGACTGCGCGTCCAGCGCGGCAATGACCACGTACCCGGACCTGTTCAAAAGGTCCGCGTGGCCTGTTAAACACTCGAAATTGCCGTCTATTAGCAGAATAGTTTTCATCCTATTATTCCACTTTTGCTTCTTTCTCCGCGCCCTGCACCAGCGCGATTTCTTCCGCGGAAAAAACCTTGTTGATGTCCAGGATGATGATGAACCGTTCGTTCTGTTTTCCCATGCCCTTGATGAACTCGGTATTGAGGTGCGTCCCGATTTTCG
>JBGPUS010000304.1:0-3282 GCA_041491325.1 Nitrospirota bacterium
GTCCGCTTTTTCCTTGTGGTCGATCAGGCTCCCGCCCCGGTAATACGCGTCCATGGTGATCAGAATATCGCTACCCGAGTCGACGATCCTGTCCGAGCAGGCTTTTCCGCTGAATCCGCCGAAGACCTGGGAGTGGACGATGCCGAGCCGTGCGCAGGCCAGCATCGTAATGGGCAGCTCCGCGGTCATCGGCATATGGAGCGTTACCCGGTCTCCGGCCTTCAACCCGCAAAAGTCCCGGAGGACCGCCGCAAACTCGTTCACCCGCACGTACAATTCCTGGTAGGTGATATGCTCAACCTTATCAGTCTCGAGCTCCGGGACAAAGTGGATCGCCGTCTTGTTCTTATACTTCGCCAGATGCCGGTCCACGCAGTTGTAGCTTGCGTTGAGCAACCCGCCTTTAAACCACCGGTAGCACGGCGCGTCGCTGGAATCGAGCATTTCATCCCAATACTTGTCCCACGTCAAAAGATCGGCATACTCTTTCCAGTAATGGGGAAAGTTCTTCAGGGACATCCGTTCGTAAATCTTCTCGTCCGTCATGTTCGCCTGGGCGATGAATTTTGCCGTAGGATGAAAATACTGTTCTTCACCCCAATGTACCGCGATTTCCGCTTCTGTTGTTCCAATGCTGTCTTTTTTTTGTTGTTCGCTCATAGAGAGTGCCCCCTTGCGGATTAAATGCGTTTCATAAGAAAACGTTCGTCAGGCATATTTCTGAACGGTCCCGTATTTCTCAAAATACATTTTTTTGCGCCATGACAAAAAAGGCCCTTCACCCACTCAGTTGAGAGAAGAGCCTCAATCTTATCAAAATCATGAATGCTTGAGGGCTCATCAGAGTCCCGGGCAAGGGCCTCTCGTGAAAGCAGTCTTTATCATTTCAAACAGAAAATACGATGGATATAATTTTGACGGGTCGTCTTTAGCAGAAAAAGTATAACATCATGAGAATGACATGTCAAGAGTCAGTGTCAAGCATGTCAGTGTCAAGCATGTCAAGCCATTAGGATGCCAAGGCTGATTCCAGGAGCTTGCGCAAAACATCGCCAGTCTCATTTTCGTGAAGCGGGTCTCGGCCTGCTACAATCTCCACGTAAGCCCAGCGAGATAGGAAACATCCGTCTCCGGTCTGTTGAGACCGGCTTTAACGCCGAAATCAATGTCAAGATTCTCTTTGAGCGAGTAGATAAGACCGCCTAACAAAAATGCGGGATTCGTGTTTGACGACCGGTCGGGGTTTCTCTCCGAGCCGATATTACCGACCACCTTGAGACCCTTGAGGACTTCCGCCTGAACGGCGAAAGAAACGTGCCAGAGCTCTCTTTTGTTCCCGTTTTCATCGGCCTGAAGTTTGTATTCATTGCGCAAGAAACCCATAGTGAGATGAAAGGCCAAGGGCGCGAGTTCCTTGGTGACGATCAAAAATGCGCTGTATGACGCTTTGCCGTTGCCGAGGCCTCTGTCTTCATTTCCTGTCGGCAAGGTAAGGCCCGGTTTCACCGCAACGCTCAGCCCCGAGCTTTCGTAAAATCTCCATTTTACCTGGATCGATGCGTCGGAGATACCTCGCTCTGTAACCGTACTGCCGTCCTGTTTTGTCTCGATGCGTTCAAAGGGAACGCCGAGGACAAGGTCCGCGGTCTCGGTCAATCCATGGGACAACAGAGGTATTGTCGGATACACAAGGATATTCCTGGTTGTCCCATCCTCTGCGTCATGGCTGTATTCCCCGGTGAACTCAAACTGGGTTTTTCCTTTTCCCTGGGTGCCGGTATCATCCGTAATGAGCGGGTGCGCTGCAAAGGCTGAGCCCCCCCAGAGAAACACAAAAGTAATTACTGAGACTACTAACCTCTTCAGCATTGCAAGCTCCTATTTAAAAACTTCTTCCAAACAATCACAAAAGGGCGCTTCGTTACTTCTACATTTTCTTCACAAAAATTTCTTTTGTGATGTCCTTATCGACCGCAATCATGGTTTCACCGAGTTGAATGACGTAAGACGGTCTTTTCTGATGGAGCTTGACCATGCTGCCCGGGACCACGCCCATGGCCGACAGGCGGTCCAGGCGGGAGTGCGACTCGGGTGTTATAAATACGATTTTACCTGTTTCGCCGGGCACGAGATCGGCAAGCGGAGCGACAAGGGGCTTCATTTCCTGCCGGAACATAGCGCAGCATTCTCCGCGCGGTATCGGCTTCCCATCGGGGGCGTTCGGAGGATGGCCCAGCAGGGTGCAGACGCTGTCCGTCACTTCCGGCGAAAGAATATGTTCGAATTTGCACGCCTCGGCATCAGCGCCGTCCAGGGAAAAAAGGTCATAGAACAAACGCAGGGAAAGACGGTGCCTTCGCACCAATTCCCGCGCCCGTTTTTCGCCTTTCGGGAGAAGCTCCACCTTCTGTTCCCTGGCTTCGATCCACCCATTTTTCGACAATTGTTGAAGAATGCCTTCGCACCCTTCCAGGGTGCAGCTTTGGATGATCTGGTCCCAGGACAGCGTCCCCTCTTCCCGCAGGATCCACATCATTTCGAGAAGTTCGTCTTCTTTTTCAATTTCCGGAAGAACGCATAATGCGGGATGGCCCGCTTTGCCTTCTATCGTTCGTAATCTCACCTGATCCGACATAATGCCTCCTCGTGTTCTTTCCCATTTCCCACAATTATCAAGCCCCGTTATTAAATTTCCTACAAGGGCACCTTGAACGTTCTCAGCAGCCAATTCAGCGCTCCACCCACCCCGAAAGCAAAGGGAAAGATGAACACGACCATATACAACGCGACTTTCATTCCCCGCTCTTTCACCATCATAAAAAAGTTTGCAATGCAGGGAACGAACAGGGTGATCACAACAAGACTCACCACGGTCTGCGTCGGGTCCAGCAGTCCTTGTTTCTGCATCACAAAGAGACCGGCCGCGCCATAATCCCGCCGCAAGAAACCGATTACAAATGCTTCCGCGGCCTTGCTCGGAAGACCCAGGAGTCCCACGACCAGCGGGTCGGTCAGCTTTTGAATATATTCCAGCGCGCCGACCTTGTGGCCCACGAAAAGAATGAGCGTCCCGAGAATGAAAAGCGGCACGGCTTCTTTTAAATACCATTCCACGCGGGCCAGGGTCTTGATCACGATATTCATCAGCTGCGGCACGCGGATCGGCGGCAGCTCGAGAACGAAATCAGACGGGTCTCCCGGGACTATTTTCGCCGCAAGGTACCCCACGAGCAGCATTACCAGGACCACGGTCCCGATCCATATGGCCGTAGCCAAACCGGA
>JBGPUS010000305.1:0-3281 GCA_041491325.1 Nitrospirota bacterium
GAACGCCGCTCTTGAAGAGACGCTCTGCCTCCGTCAACGCTTGGAAGACGGCAGGCGCACGCCGCCGCTCTTCCGCGGTCAAATAGCTGTTCCGCGAACTCATGGCAAGTCCGTCCGCCTCCCGGACCGTGGGCAGCAGCGAGAGCACAACGTCCAGGTTCAGCTCTTTCACCATCTGTTTCAGCACGGCGCACTGCTGATAATCCTTGCGCCCAAAAAACGCTTCGTGCGGTTTCACGATGTGAAAAAGCTTGGCGACGACCGTGGCCACACCCCGAAAATGGCCGGGCCTGATCGCTCCTTCCAAAACGTCCGATATGCCTTCCACGGTCACGAACACGAACGGTTTTTCCGGATACATTTCGCTCGCTTTGGGCAAGAACAGGACATCAACGCCGGCGGCTTCGCACTTTGCGCTATCGCCTTTCTCGTCACGAGGATAGCGGTCGAGGTCCTCCGTCGGCGCGAACTGGGTCGGGTTTACGAAGATGCTGGCGACAACGACATCAGCCCCTTGTTTCGCGCGCCGCATGAGAGACAGGTGGCCTTCGTGCAGAAAACCCATGGTGGGAACAAAGCCGATCCTTTTGCCCCCTTTTCTGAGGGAATCGGCGAGAGACTGCATTTCCGTGATCGTGGTGACTAGTTGCATAGAGTGATTTCGCTCGGTGGCCGTGATTCATGGCCGCCGCTGTTCCTCAGAGCCGCGAGCCGGGAAGATTATTTCCCAAGAAGGGTTGTAAACGTATGGTGATGCTCTTCCTCATCCGCGAGAATTTCCTCGAAGAGCAGGCGGGTCGTGGAGTCGCCTTCCGAAGCGGCCTGTTTGATGATTTCCTTGTAAAGCACGATGGCCACTTCCTCGGCCTGCGCGTCCGCTTCGAGCATTTCCTTAAGCGAACTCACGATCTTGATGGGATCGGGTTTGGTCGTAGGAGTGATATCGAAATAGAAGATTCGTTCGGCGATCTTTTCCGCGTGTTTCATCTCGGCGACAGCCGTCTCCTTCAGCACCTCGGCGATTGCCGCCGACTCAAGCCCCTTTGCCATAACATGCTGCCACATATACTGCACGCTCACCTGGATCTCGCGTGCGATTGCCTTATTCAGCAGATCGGTCAAAGTGCCGCTTGCCTTCTGTGCCATGTCATGCTCCTTTCGCGTTGGGGAATTCTACCGGAAATTATTTAAAAAAGTAAGGTTAAAATTCGCCTGCAACGGCTGCTCAGGTTTGGGGCCGACGGATTCCCCAGTGGGACAAAAATTCTCGTTCCGCCCGTTCCGGCTCGTCGGTATTGTTCATGATAAGCCGGCGGAGGTGGTCATAACTGTCAAGCTCAAGTTCCGTGAAGGAGACTGCCAGGCTTCCCGGCGCCGATCTGATCACGGCGCCGCGCGCTTCGATGACCACGCGCGGGTCAGACGACGCGAGGATTATATTCACGCTGCACGGCGTGCCCGCGACCGGGACCGGAACTTTCACCGCAACGCGGACCCCGGTCATGCTGATATCGATCCCGGTCTCGGACGCGAACGTCTTGTCCTGGGCCACGATTTCCACGCGTGTACTGAAAGGAACTCGAATAAACTCTCTTTTTTCGCTCATCAGGTTATCCCCGCGCACCGCTGTCCGATGCAAGACATAAGTATACCAGCATCGTTGCCGCACAGTCAATGGAAGCCGTCGTTTTTCATCCTGCTCGGGCGCCTCGCGAAAGCCTGTGGTCCGCTTGGCGGAAGGACGCCCGGAAGACGCAAACCTCTGGTTTTATTTGACATCCCACCGTGTTTCTGGTAAAACTGTATATCTTTTCGAAATGCGGCGGCTCATGCATGTCTTACGACAGGGAGATGTCTTATCATGAAGAAAGCTTTGGTTTTGTTCGCATTTTTCGCGCTGTTCATGGCGCTCCAGGCATGTACGCAGGAAACGACGAAAAAATTTACCGCACAGGAGATTGAAAAAATGTCAACAACAAAAGCAATCATCGAGACCAAGTTCGGCGCCATAACGCTGAAATTTTATCCCGACGTGGCGCCGGGGCATGTGAAGAACTTCATAGACCTCGCCAAGAAGGGTTTTTACGACGGGACGACCTTTCACCGCGTGATCCCCGGATTCATGATCCAGGGCGGAGACCCGAACTCGAAGAACGCGGACAAGGGGGCCCACGGCACCGGCGGCCCGGGGTATACGATCAAGGCCGAGTTCAGCGACAGGCCTCACAAACGCGGAACGCTTTCCATGGCACGGTCAGGCCACCCCGACAGCGCCGGTTCGCAATTCTTCCTCTGCGTGAAGGATTCCTCGTTCCTTGACCGGCAGTATACCGCGTTCGGGGAGGTGGAGAGCGGCATCGAGGTCGCGGACAAAATTGTCTCGCAGCCGAAGGATTCGAATGACAATCCGAAAGAACGCATCGAGATGAAAGTGAAGGTCGTTGAGGGAAAGTGAAACAGAACATTAAGAAGGTAGTCGTCGCTTATTCCGGCGGTCTCGATACCTCGGTCATTATCCAATGGCTCAAGGAAGAGTACGGCTGCGAGGTGATCGCCTTTACCGCCGACATAGGCCAGGGCGAAGAACTTGAGCCGCTGCGGGAAAAGGCCGTGAAGACCGGCGCGAGCAAGATTTACATCGACGACTTGCGCGAAGAGTTCGTCAAGGATTTCGTGTTCCCGATGCTGCGGGCGAACGCGGTGTACGAAGGCCGTTATCTCCTGGGCACGTCGATCGCCCGTCCGCTCATTGCCAAGCGCCAGATCGAGATCGCGGTAAAAGAAGGCGCAGACGCCGTTTGCCACGGCGCCACGGGCAAAGGGAATGATCAGGTCCGCTTCGAGCTTACGTACTACGCGTTCAAGCCCGACGTGAAGATCGTCGCGCCCTGGCGCGAGTGGACCATGAAAGGCCGCGAGGAACTGATCGCCTATGCGGAGAAGCACGGGATCCCCGTGACGGCGACCAAGGCCAAGCCTTTTTCCACGGACCGGAACTTGCTGCATATCAGCTATGAAGGCGGCATCCTCGAAGATCCGTGGATGGAATCAACGAGCGATATGTACACGATGGCCGTGCCGATTGAAAAAGCGCCGGACAAGTCTGAGTACGTGGAAGTGGAGTATGTTGCCGGAAACCCGGTCTCCCTCAACGGCAGGAAACTGTCCCCGGCCGCGCTGTTGGCCGAGGCGAACCGGATCGCCGGGAGCCACGGCATCGGCCGGATCGATTTGGTGGAAAACCGCTACGTGGGAATGAAATCCCGCGGCGTGTACGAGAC
>JBGPUS010000306.1:0-3252 GCA_041491325.1 Nitrospirota bacterium
GGCCATTGATTTTGCCCAGTCATATGGTGGTGAATTGGTTGTCATATCGGTGGTAGACGTGCCCACGGAGTTCTATGCGGAAGCTCCGCAAGCGGTTGAGGACATGGTCCGGAAGGCAAAGGGCTATGTCCAAGCCGTGAAGAAACAGGCCGAGGCAGCCGGAATACAGGCGGAGACCTTCGTCGGCGAAGCGGAGGCGTACAAAGCCATAACCAACCTCGCGAAGGACCAGGGCGCGAGCATGATCGTGGTGGGCTCCTACGGAAGGACCGGGCTGCGCAGGCTTCTCATGGGGAGCGTCACCGAAAAAGTCATCGGCCATGCGCCCTGCCCGGTATTGGTGGTGAAATCGTAGCGTAAAGAATAAACCTTTGACACACCCTGCACTCGCGCTTCGCACTCATAAGCGTTGGGTGCAGGCGGATAAAGTCCGATAGAGGCCATGATCAAAGCGGATACATCAGTAATGGAGGAGAGATATAACGGTTCATTGCTTATTTCTCCGTAGCCCCGATGGGATGGGTTGGGGAGGGTGATGGTCAGGCAAAATCCGACTCACAGGCTGAAGGAGATGAATTCCTTCAGCCTTTTCTTTTGGGTTGCGCGCCAAACCAAAAATATGTTATGGTACCGCGCAGGGAAGCCCTATGTCGCTCAAGAAAAAAATAGCCCTCATTTTCCTCATCAGCGTCTCCATCATCGCGATCCTCTCGGTATTTGAATTCATCAACTTTATCGAAGTAAAGGGAGAAATACGGTACCTTGAAGTTGCTGATACGATACGAAGCAAGTCGTTGCAGATCAGGAGGCACGAGAAGAATTTCTTCCTCTACCCGCTCCAGGCGAGAGCGGAGTCGGAGTCCATCCAGAAATACATCGGCGAGCTGAACGATCTTTTGAGCGAGAATGCCATGCTCGAAAAGTCAGGCGAACTGGAGCGGGTGGAAGGCCTCGTAAACGACTATGGGGCAAAGCTTGCGAATATCAAACGGCTTCTGGGAATCGTATTAAAAGAGTTCGAGCGGGAAAGAGCTCCCCATCAGAGCAAGGCCGATTTTTTCCCGCTCATCAAGTCATCCTTCTACCAACAGCCCTTGCTGACGGCGCAACTTCTCGAAAAGACCTTCTCGCTGCCTCGCCGGCACCCCCTTATAAAAAGTCTTGGACAACTTGACGCGGAGATCATTCAGCTCAGAAAAACGGGCGAGGACCTTGTATCCGCCTCACGGGAGATCGATAAGGTCGCGCGGGAAAATGTCGATACCCTTGTCCGGACCTCGCAAGTAGAGCTGGGTCTTTTTCTGCTCCTGTTTTTCATCGGCGGCATCATTACCCTTTCGCTGATCAACAGAAACGTGGTGAACCGGCTGAAGCTTCTGATCGGCGTTGTCGAGCGGACGGGAACGGGCCATTTTTCGCGGGTCGAGCTCCCGATGGGAAGATGGGATAATGACGAGGTCGGGGTGCTGATCCGGGAGTTCAATGATATGGAGGGAAAACTCGCCCATCGGGAAGAGGAATTAAACAGGAAAAACAGGGAGCTGCTCGAGAACAAAAAACTGGCGGCCATCGGAACGCTGGCGGCGGGGGTAGCGCATGAACTGAATAATCCCCTGAACAATATTTACCTGTCCGTCCAGGTGCTGAGGCGAGAAATGGGAGCGCCTTCTTCCCCCTTCGTCCAGGAGATCGTTGAAGACATAACCGCCCAGACAACGCGGGTAAAGCATATTGTCGGAGACCTCCTCGAATTTGCGCGAGGGAGAGCTCCCGAGTTCAGTATGATCGAGCTAAAAGGCCTGGCGGCAAAGGCGTATAAAGCGGTCAGCAGCTCAATGAACATCGAGAGAGTCCGATTCTCCCTGGAGGCTGACCAGGAAAAAATTACCGTGTCCGCGGACCCGGCCCAGATGGAACAGGTCTTCATAAATCTCTTTCACAATGCCGTCGAGGCGATGGCGGGAGCGGGAGAGCTGAAGACGCGCATTGAGTCGCACGGGGAATTCGTAGCCATCCGGGTCAGCGATACAGGCAAGGGCATTCCGCCCGCAGCCCTCGAAAAGATCTTTGAACCGTTTTTTACGACGAAAGATAAGGGTACCGGCCTCGGCCTCGCTATCGTCTTCAATATCGTACTGAAGCATAACGGCGATATTCGCGCCGAGAGCGAAGCGGGCAAAGGAACGACGTTCCACATCACCCTGCCGAAAGAGAGAGAAGGCCATGGCGTTTAAGGTCCTGATAGCGGAAGACGAGGACATAACCCTGAAACACCTCGTCAACACCCTGCACAAGGAAGGCTACGATGTTTCGAGCGCGACCAACGGCATCGATGCGTTGCGGCTGATCGAGGCTGAATATTTCGATCTTCTGATTACCGACATCAAGATGCCGGGCCTGAGCGGCCTTGAACTGCTCTCGACCGTAAAATCCAAGTATTCCGAACTCGAGGTTGTCGTCATCACGGGATTCGGCACTATCGGGTCGGCAATCGAGGCCATAAAAAACGGGGCAATCGACTATATTACCAAGCCGTTTGACCTGGACGAGCTCCTTCTTAAAGTCAAAAAAATCCGGGACCAGAAAGCCCTGAAAAAAGAAAATATCGCGCTCAAGGCTTACGCGGGCCTTGACAAGAAGGTCTCGATCATCGCCAAGAGCGAGAGCATGAATGCCATTCTCTCAGTCGTCGAGGGGATGAAAGATTCCGACTGCAATGTGCTGCTGACCGGCGAGACCGGCGTCGGTAAGACCCTTTTGGCGAAGGTCATCCACTTCCGGAACAGACGCCGGAACATGCCGTTCCTTTCCGTCAACTGCGCCACGCTGACCGAGGAGCTGCTCGCAAGCGAGATCTTCGGGCATGAACGGGGCGCCTTTACCGGGGCCGTCAAGACCAAGCAGGGGCTGGTCGAGATCGCCGATACGGGCACGCTGTTTCTCGACGAGGTCACCGAAATGACGCCGACCCTCCAGGCCAAGTTGCTCAAGGTGATCGATGAAGGGGAGTTTTATCGCGTGGGGGGGACCAAGCCGATCAAAGTCGATGTCCGGTTCATCGCGGCCACGAACCAAAACGTGCGCACGGCAATTGCCGAGGGCAGGTTCCGTGAAGATCTTTATTACCGGCTGAACATCATGGATATCGTTATTCCGCCGCTGCGCGACCGGCGTGACGACATCGCGCCGCTCTGCACCTATTTCATCGAGAAACACCTGCCGAAGTCCCACAAAAAAATAACCGGGTTCACC
>JBGPUS010000307.1:0-3251 GCA_041491325.1 Nitrospirota bacterium
GCGCTATGAAGAGGCGCTGTCGCAGCTTGATGAGTCGCATCGAACGCTCAAAGAACAAACGGACATTCTTTTTCAGACCGAGGAGCAGCTCAGGCGGGCGGACCGCCTGTCCGCGCTCGGTGAACTTTCAGCGGGAATGGCGCACGAAATACGAAACCCGCTCAGCTCGATCAAGGGCGCGGTCGAAATCCTGAAAGACGATTACGGCCCGGAAGAGACCAAGTACGAATTCATCCAAATCCTGCTGAAGGAAACGGACCGGCTGAACCATATTGTTGAGGAATTTCTCGCGTTCGCCCGGCCCAAGCAGCCGGAGTTCGAGCCGTCCGACGTGAACGAGGCCGTCGAGTCCGTGCTGGCGCTGACCGAGCAGGAGGCGAAAAAAGCAGGCATACAGGTAGTGAAAAAACTCGACCGCGCCATCGGAAAACGCGGCCTCGACGCGAGCATGCTCAAACAGGCGTTCTTGAACCTGGTCTTGAACGCCATCCAGGCCATGCCCCGGGGCGGCCTGCTGACCGTGGAGAGCGGGTTGCGGGGCGACGTAATCGAGGTGAAAATATCCGATACCGGCGGCGGCATCTCGGAAGAGAACCGGAAGAAGCTCTTTACTCCTTTTTTCACGACCAAAAGGAACGGAACCGGCCTGGGCCTCGCAATCACGTACCGGATCATCGAGAACCATCGCGGCATGATCGATGTTGCGAGCGAACCGGGAAAGGGCGCGGCGTTCACGGTGAGAATACCGATTTGATGGAACCCTGCCACGAAGGCGCGAAGACACGAAGCAAGAATTAAAAACGTTTATTGAATTTTAAGCTTGTCTTTGTGGCGACAGTATGCATTATGAAAAAACCATCCATTCTTCTCATAGACGATGACGACAGCCTCCGCCGGATCATGGAATTCAGCATGACCGAGGCGGGATATACGGTGCTGGCGGCGGCGAGCGGCGAGGAAGGGCTCCGAAGGATCGAGGAGCAGGCTTTCGATGCCGTGGTAACGGACATTACCATGCCGGGCATGAGCGGCCTGGACGTGCTCGCGAAAGTCCGGAAGCGCGATCCCGGTTTTCCCGTCATTGTCATTACGGCCTACGGCACGATCGAAAGCGCGGTCTCGGCCATGAAACAGGGCGCCTTCGATTATATCACCAAGCCGTTCAACCGGGATGAACTGCTGCTTACGCTCGGCAAGGCGTTTAAAATGAGACGGCTTGAACAGGAGAACGTGGAGCTGCGCGCCGAAGTCCGGGACCGGTACCGTTTCGAGAGCATCATCGGCAACAGCGAGAGCATTCGGGAAGTCCTGGACATGGCAGGCCGCACGGCAGCAAGCGAAGCGAGCGTTCTGATCACGGGCGAGAGCGGCACCGGCAAGGAGCTTGTGGCGCGTGGGATCCATTACAACAGCCCCCGCGCCAAAGGACCGTTTGTGGCCGTGAACTGCGCCGCGATCCCCGAGACCCTGATCGAGAGCGAGCTTTTCGGCCACACCAAGGGTGCGTTCACCGGCGCCGTGAGGGACAAAGAGGGAAAGTTCGAGCTCGCGGACAACGGGACCCTGTTCCTCGACGAGATCGGCGACCTGCGGATAGACTTGCAGGCCAAAATCCTGCGCGCGCTGCAGGAACGGGAAGTGGACCGCGTGGGCGGGAGCAGTCCGGTTGCCGTGGACGTGCGCGTGGTCGCGGCCACAAATAAAGATGTCGATCGCGCCGTGAAAGAAGGAGGCTTCCGCGAGGACCTGTACTACCGGTTAAGCGTGATCAGGCTCCATATGCCTCCGCTCCGTGAGCGGAGGGACGATATTCCGCTGCTCGTGCGCCATTTTTTAAACAAGTTCTCCGGAGGCGCGGAAGTCCATATCGATGACGGGGCGCTCTCCGCGCTGACGTCCTACGGGTGGCCGGGGAACGTGCGCGAGCTCGAAAATGCCGTCGAGCGCGCGGTGGTGCTGAGACGCGGGAACATGATTACCCGGGCCGAGCTTCCGGAGAAACTGTCCCGGGAAAAACAGAGCGTCGAGGACATTATCCTCAATATGCCGGAAGAGGGCATCTCGCTCGAAGACCTTGAGAAGAGGCTCATCAACAAGGCCCTGGAAAAGCATAAGGGCAACCAGACCAGGGCCGCCGAGTATCTCGGGCTCACGCGCCCCACGCTCATTTATCGCATGGAGAAATACGGGCTGAAATAATTGATGAAAGCACACAGAGCACACAGTAAGACTTTAATAAATAAAATCTTTTCTCTGAGTCCTCGGTGACCTCTGTGGCTAAAATAGACTTTTTGCGAGATCATCATAATTGATGCGGGATAAAACCCTTCATTTGGCCGCGGCCATCGTGTATCATGTATTTGTATCATGAAGAGAAAAGGAGAACAATCATGTCGAAAACAACGCTCAAAATCCAGGGGATGACGTGCAACCATTGCGTCATGCGGGTCGCGAAGGCGCTCAAGGCGGTCCCAGGAGTCGGGGACGCGCAGGTAGATCTGCAGAAAGCGGAGGCGCTGGTTTCCTATGATGAGACCACGGTCGCTTTGGAGAAGCTCTCTCTTGCCGTGCTGGAAGCCGGCTATAAGGTCGTTTCGTAACGGAGTTGCGCTTTTGGCCCGCTTGACAAGACGAAGCCGGGTTCAGTATAATTGCGTGTGCTCTGTGTAAGCGTGCGGTTTTTTTTGAGTTCCGCGTTGCGTAAAGATTCTGATTGCGCGTTATCCTGGGGAAATTATTTAGACACGGAAGAAGCGGATAAACATATGATAAAAGCGGATAAATTCTAAAGCCATGCATTCACCAAGCTTGGGTGGTGAGCTACTTATCAAGGAAAATCCGCTGTTATCCGGCTCTTATCCGATTTGATCCGCCTGCGCCCAGCGCTTACGAGCCTGCACCCGCGTTTATGAGTGGAACCGCGAATGCAGGGGGTGTGTGCGTAGCCTGCTCTTGCGAAAGCGCGGCCATAAACGAGTGCAGGGTGTGTCAAATGTCGTTCTTAGGGTTATCGGTCCGGGTCGGAGAGGGCGAAAATATGGAATATCTCCAGAAGTGGCGGGTTGTTCTTATGAAACGGTTCAGGCGGCAGCTTCCGCTGGACATCGAGCATTGCTCCCCGCTTGCTCTGCGCAGCATCATCCAGGACGTGCGGACGCCGGATTCCATCCTCGAACGCATCGCTCAGGTTTATTATGATAACGAGGACCTCCTGCGGGACCTGGTCCGCTGCCCGAACCTTTCCGAAACGA
>JBGPUS010000308.1:0-3240 GCA_041491325.1 Nitrospirota bacterium
CAGCCTTGAAGTCAAAGACCAAAAAGTCGATGCGTTCGATCGGGCAAAAGATCTCGGGGCGGGGCTGCGCGTGCTGGTCGGGCAGCGTATGGGCTTCGCTTTCTCAACGGACCTGTCGGAAGGGGCGCTCACAACCCTGGCCCGGGCGGCGGTCGAGAATGCGCGGAACACCGAACCTGATCCGTATCACTCCTTCCCGGAAAAACCAATCGGCCCGTGGCAACAGGTCGCTATTTACGATCCCGAACTGGTCGGTTTAAGCGAAAAAGACAAGATCGAACGCGTCATGGCAATGGAGCGTGAGGCTTTTGCGGCCGATCCGAGGATCAAACGCGTCCGCAAAGCCCAGGCAAGCTTTTCTGATTCGGAAACGCTGATCATGAACACGGGGGGCGCTGAAGTTTTTTATAAGAGCACGGCCTGCTCGTCGAGCATTGAAGTTGTCGCCGAGGACAACGGCGAAGCCCAGGCCGGTTCGGAATACGACGTCAACCGCTTTTATCGAAAACTCGAGATTGAAGAGGTCGGCCGCAAGGCCGCGGCCCGCGCACTCGACCTCCTCGGCGCGAAGCATATCGCGTCGATAAAAGCGCCGGTGGTCCTCGAAGCGACGGTGGCACAGGAGTTCCTCGGGCTCATGGCGAGCGGGTTCTCGGCTGAAAGCGTGCAGAAAAAAAGATCGCTCTTTATGGGCAAGTTGGACACACAGGTGGCGTCGCCGATCATATCCGTGCTGGACGACGGGCTCCTCGAAGGCGGTCTTGGCACGTCGCCGTGCGATGATGAACTGACGCCGGCAAAAAAGAAGACGGTCATCGACCAGGGCCGGCTTGCCCTGTTTCTGTATAACACCTATGCCGCGAACAAGGACAAAACAGTGTCAACCGGAAACGGTATGCGCGGCGGTTTCAAGGGCCTTCCCGGAGTCGGCCTCACGAACCTGTATATCGAGCCGGGCAGAGAATCGCTCAACGGTTTGATCGCCTCCATCGACCGGGGTCTGCTCGTGACCGAGGTGATGGGTATGCACACGGCAAATGCCATATCCGGGGACTTCTCCGTGGGCGCAACAGGTTTCTGGCTCGAAAAGGGAAAAAAGGCATACCCGGTGCGCGAAATTACGATTGCCGGCAATATTCTCGAACTCATGAAGCACGTCGATGCCGTGGGCAGCGACATGCGCTTCTCCGGCAGGATCGGCTGCCCCTCGCTCCGGGTGAAAGAGCTTTCGATCGGCGGAAAGTAAACGCGCGTTCTCGTACGGATTTCTCACTAGACTCCGCCGCTAAATCACGTCCCCCGTTCTACTCCATTTTTTTTGCAATTCCTCCGCCTTCCCCATATCTCCTTGATGAATATTCCGCTCTAAGGCAGTTCAACAATAAATTACAATAAGCATCATTCGGCATTGCAAAATACTCCATAAAGTCGTAAATTACGGTTGTCGGTTGAAATACAAAGAAAATAAAACATAATTTTTTCTTGACAAACCAAAAAACATAGTTATACTTTAGTTGTAAGCTCACAAAACCACAATGAGGAGGTAATGCATGAAGAAAACTCTCTTGGTCAGCGCTTTGGTCCTGGTCATTCTTGGAGCTGCAGCCGGAGCCTTTGCCGCAATAATAACACCGACGGTAACCGTAACAGCCACGGTGCAATCACAGTGTGGTCAAGCCGTCAACGGCGTAATGGCCTTTGATATCAATCCGGCCTCTGGTTCGGATATCCTGGCGGCCGTTACCACGCCCGCCACGGTAAAATGCACAAACGGCAGATTAGTCACCGTCAGTGCGGCAAGCTCGAATGCAGGCAGTAACAGCGCAACCGGCACGCTTGTGGGCAGTTTGGTAAACGGCGGCAACTCGATTCCCTATACGTTTACCTTCAACAACGGCCTTACCGGCCAGGGCTTCGGCGGAGGCAAGGACGTGAGCGTCAACATCAACGGAACGGTTTTGGCCACGGACGCTGCCCAGGCCGTTTATCTAACGAGCGGCAATTATTCCGATACCGTGACCTTGACGATTACGTATTAACCTGTTCAGAGGTTTTTGAAAAACAGTATGACCGCAGTCCCCTTGCAAATGCCGAATGCGGCCAGGGGCTGCGGTCTTCTCTTACTAGAAAAAATATATGCGGACAAAAAAGCCTATAAAGCTTCTTGTTTCTGTATTTTTATTCATACTGATCGCCGCAACGCACATGGTTCATGCGGCGTGCCGATTCGTCCCTCCTTCAGGCACTACCGGAATAATAGCTTTTAATACTATCGATCCTTCTGTTTCACCGGGCCCGATCCTCGGGACCGTGATTCAACAAGTAAACTTCACCTGTAATAACAACCGCGCCTTTACGGTCACGGCAAATCCCGCAAGCGGATGGACCATGACGTCCGGCCTCAACTCGATTCTCTATACACCGGGTTTCGTAGCGAGCGGTGTTGGCCGGGGCAATGCCACCTCAATACCCCTGCTCACGAATACGACTCAGATACTCATGTCGAACTATCAAAACGCAGCGGCGGGCGCTTACGCAAACAGCCAGGCAATTACGCTCACGATCAACTGTCCTCTTTGCGGCGCGCCAAATACTATTGTTGCGACCATTCCCGTCGGGAACGTGACCGGCGCCGTTATCAACACCTGCGCTGTCACACAACCCGCCGGCACGCTGACATTTGATATCGATCCTTCCATTCCGGGCACGAGCGTGGCGGCTCTTTCACAGGACCTGAAGATTAAATGCACAAAAAACGATCCTGTTGCCGTCACGGCGACCAGCAAGTGCGGAGGCGCTACTCCCCTACTTGATTCTCTCTACCCCGGGTGCGGCGGCTTCCAGATACCGTATACCTTCAACCGGGTAAGCAACGCGACCGGAGCGGGATTTGGCGCCGGCACGGATATCTCTCTCGGCATCAGCGGTTCCATCAACAGCATCAACTATGCAAATGCTCCCGCGGGAACGTTTAATGATCTAGAAACCGTGACAATTACGTACTGACAGGGGCAGATTGGACTGCTTGTGAAATGATGATCGACAATCGTAAAATACCAACTCGGCAGGTTGTTTCCAGCACCCAGGCGTTTTTTTTCTCCTGGTCGCTGTTCAGCCTCCTTTTCCTGTTTTCAGCGGTTTCACCGGTTTTCTCTTCCGATTTTAGAATACTTCCGACGTTCCTCGATTTGGGTGGAACTACGAAGAGCGGCGCATTTACCGTAACCAATAACGGGGCCG
>JBGPUS010000309.1:0-3229 GCA_041491325.1 Nitrospirota bacterium
GACTATATCGCGAAGAAAGCGGACATCAAAAAGAAGATGGCCGTCCAGATTTTGGAAGATATTGCGATGCTCGCTTACAAAGAAGCGAAGAACGCCTTCACGCTTCCCGGACTCGGCAAGCTCGTGCTTGTGCAGCGCAAAGCGCGCATGGGAAGGAACCCGCAGACCGGCGAGGCCATCAAGATCCCGGCCAAGAAGGTCGTGAAATTCCGCGTTGCCAAAGCCGCGAAAGAGGCGATCCTCGGCAAGAAATAGTTTTAGCGCGACACAGTGAAAGCCGCCAGAAAGGCATCCCGGGTATCCCCGGGATGCCTTTTGCACGTTGAGCGCCTCCCTTGCGTCGAAATCGCCGCACAGAGAAAGTCTTTCCGTCTCTTTGACGTGGTGGTACAATAGATCGGACCCCATGGATGCCTTTCGGATAAAAAAGCGTGTGTTGGTCGCGATGAGCGGCGGCGTTGACAGTTCCGTTGCGGCTGCGCTTCTCTTGAAGCAAGGCCTGGCGGTGGAAGGCGTCACGATGAAGCTGACCGCGGGTCTGTGCTGCGACATTGGTTCTGCGCAGGCCGTCTGCGAACAGTTGGGCATCCCGCACCATGTGCTCGACGCACAGGACGCGTTCTCCCGCGGCATCATCCAGGATTTCATTTCCGAATATCGAAAGGGCCGCACGCCGAACCCCTGCATCAGATGCAACGAGGTCATAAAATTCGAGCGTCTTTTGGAGCATGCCCGCTCCCTCGGATTTGACCAGCTCGCTACCGGCCATTACGCCCGCATTGAGCAAGACCCGTCGTCTTCCCGCCTTTTGCTGAAAAAAGGCGCCGACGTCCGCAAGGACCAGAGCTATTTTTTGTACCGTCTGACTCAGGACCAGATGCAACGCGTTCTTTTTCCTCTCGGCGGAATGCGAAAGGACGACGTGCGGTCGCTCGCGCGCGAACTCGGCCTCTCGACCGCCGAGCGCCCGGAAAGCCAGGAGATTTGCTTCGTGCCGGACAATAATTACCGGGCATTCCTCAGAGAGAGCGCGCCGGATACGCTGAAACCCGGAGACCTCGCGCTGACCGACGGGACGATCGTGGGCAGGCATGAGGGTATTGCTTTTTTTACCGTGGGTCAGAGAAGAAAACTCGGCATAGCCGCGGGCGAGCGGCTGTATGTTGTCAGGATAGAACCGAAATCGGGCCGGGTCGTGGTCGGGAGGCTCTCCGAACTTCAGGCCGGCGAAACGGTCGTATCGAACCCCCATTTTATTCCCTTTGATGCGCTTCAAGCCTCCCGAGAAGTCACTGTAAAGATCCGCTCTCGGTCGCCGCTCGTACCCGCCGCGATAGAGCCCGCGGGCCGGGACAGCGTCCGGGTTGTTTTTAAGCAGAAGGTTTCGGGCGTTTGTCCGGGCCAGGCAGCGGTGTTCTACGACAACGATGTTGTTGTAGGCGGGGGAATTATCGAAGCTTCATAGCTCCCAACCCCGGAATACGTTATTGACAATCTACTCGCAGCGCATTACAATCCTCTGGCAGACAAAACGACAAAGCGATAATAAACAGTAAGGAGAGACCCTCGTGGCCATTACCGTAAAGAACCCCATCGTGGAGATGGACGGCGATGAAATGACTCGCATTATCTGGAAGATGATCAAGGAAAAACTGCTCTTCCCGCATCTGAACCTCGACCTCAAATACTACGACCTCGGCATAAAACACCGGGACGAGACGGACGACCAGGTGACCATCGATTCGGCGAACGCGGTTGTCCAATACGGCGTGGGCGTCAAATGCGCGACCATTACGCCGAATGAAGCAAGGGTCCAGGAGTACGGGCTCAAACAGGCATGGAAGAGCCCGAACGGCACGATTCGCGCGATCCTCGACGGCACGGTTTTCAGAAAGCCGATCATCGTGAAAAACATCCCGCCCGCGGTGCGGAGCTGGAAGAAGCCGATCAGCATCGGCAGACACGCATACGGCGACATTTACAAATCGACCGAATACCGCGTGCCGGGACCCGGAAAGGCGGAGCTTGTGTTTACGCCGGCCTCGGGCGGAAAGACCGTTTCGCTGCCGGTCCATGAGTTCAAGGGGCCTGGCGTGATCATGGGCATTCATAATACCGAGAAGTCGATCAGAAGCTTTGCCAAAGCATGCATCAATTATGCGCTGGGAGACACCTGCGACCTCTGGTTCGGCGCCAAAGACACGATTTCAAAAACGTACCATGGGTTTTTTAAAGAGGTGTTCGACCAGGAGGCGGAGGCGCGCAAGGCGGACTTTGAAAAACTGGGCATCAAATATCGCTACATGCTGATCGACGACGCCGTGGCCCAGATCATGAAGGCCGAGGGCGGCATGTTGTGGGCCTGCATGAATTATGACGGCGACGTGATGAGCGACATGGTCGCTTCGGGCTTCGGTAGCCTCGGTCTTATGACCTCGGTCCTGGTTTCTCCGGAGGGCAAATTCCTGTACGAAGCGGCCCACGGCACGGTCATGCGCCACTATTACGAACACCTGAAAGGAAATCCGACGTCCACCAATTCCGTGGCGTCTATTTTCGCCTGGACCGGCGCGATTGCGCGGCGCGGCGAACTGGACAAAACGCCGGAGGTGGTCACGTTCGCCCGCAAACTCGAAGAAATCGTCCTTACGACCATTGAGGGCGGGACCATGACCAAGGACCTCGCGGCGATCGCTGAGCCGCGCGTAACGACCCACGCGCAGACCGAAGAGTTCCTGGACCGCGTGGCCGCGCGTCTTCGGTAACGGCCCTACGGTCCTCAGTATATAAGCTGTTGACAATCGCTTTTTCACCGTGCTAATATTCCGATGGTTCTGGCAGCATAAGGAGCGCCGATGGCAGGGGAAAAAATACTCGATATTGACGACAGCCCTACTGTCCAGCGGCTTATCGAAATGATTTTGGTCGGCCAGGGCTATCAGGTCGTTCTTGCCTCCGACGGCGAAGAAGGGGTTGCCAAGGCCCGGTCCGAGCGGCCGGCCGTAATCCTCGTTGACTTCGTCATGCCGAAGATGAACGGGTTCCAAGTCTGCAAGATTTTAAAAGAAGACCCCGAGTTCAAAGACACGCCCATCATTCTCGTAACATCCAAAGGCGATAAAATCGGCAGTAAGTTTGTGGATGTCCTCGGCATCACTGAATATTTCACGAAACCCTTCCAGCCCGAAGAGCTCCTTGCAAAAATCCGGGAAGTAATCGACCAGAAAAA
>JBGPUS010000310.1:0-3213 GCA_041491325.1 Nitrospirota bacterium
CGGTATGACTGGATCAAAGGCGACAGCTTTGACGACACCGTAATGGGCGGCAGTACGACCTCAAAACCGAAGGAGATGGACGTCGTGGCCGGAGTGCAGTACCTTATCGATCAGAATGTAAAACTGATCGCCGAGTATCGTCATGACAAATTCGAGGACGAGGCGCTTAATCCCGGCAGCGCAAAGATTATCAGCGACTCGTACACGCTCCGCGCCATGTTCGGGTTCTAAAACGTAACCGGCAGATGGCAAAAAAGGGCAATCTATGAGACCACATAGAATAATGCTGCTTCTGCTGATGACGCTTGTATCCTTCATCCCGGGCCTCGCTCTTGCCGCGGATGACGGCGCCAAGGTTTTCATGGAATCTTGTTCGCCGTGCCATTCCGCGAAAACTCGGCCACTCGACAATATGCATCTCACGAAAGAGCAGTGGAAGGAAGCTGTCGATCGTATGCTCGAAGAGGGGGCCGAAGTGCCGAGGGGAAAAATGTCCGAGCTGCTGGACTACTTGGCCAATACTCGCGGACCTTCCGCTGGGCCGGCAGACACGGGGAAGAAATAGCGGACTCCGTATCGGAAAATCCCAATACAAACGGCTGAAGTTTTTAACTTCAGCCGTTTTTTTATTCCACGCGGCATTGACGCGACCGTGATAACCTGTTTGCCCTGTAATCCCACAATGATAATGTCCTAATTTGCCAAAATAGAAATGTCCTATTCCCAGTTATAATGCTCGACCATACAGGGAGGGCATTGTGGCGGAAAAGGACATGATCACGATGAGCAGAAGGGAAGCAAAGCGTCTTCACATCATTCATCAGGCATTAGACGAAAAGATCACCCAGACGGAGGCAGCAGGTCTTATCGGTCTTGGAGATCGGCAGATACGGAGGCTGATCAAGCGGATACGGGAAGAAGGCGACGAAGGCATATGCCACCGGTCCCGGGGCAAAGCATCAAACCACCGGATTCCCCGGAAGATCAAGGAGCGGGTGCTTAAGCTCTTCCGGGAGTACCAGGACTTCAACCTCGTCCATACCACGGAGAAGCTTTTCGAGGATCATGGGATCACCCTGAACCACGAAACGCTGCGGTTATGGCTGAACGAGGCAGGGATTGCCTACAAGAAGCGCAAGGTAAAGAAGCATCGCGAGCGGCGAGAGCGGAAAGCCCATTTCGGAGAGATGGTCCAGATAGACGGTTCCCATCATGACTGGTTCGAGGGCCGGGGACCAGTCTGCGTGTTCATGGGATACATCGATGATGCCACAAACACCGTGCATGGCCGTTTTTATGACTACGAGGGCACCATGCCCGCCATGGACAGCATGAAGCGGTATATCAAGCAGTATGGCATTCCGAAGAGCGTTTACCTGGACAAACACACGACGTATAAGTCCTGGGCCGAGCCGACCATCGAAGAAGAGCTTAGCGGTCAGAAGCCCATGAGCCATTTTGAAAAGAGCCTGGCCGCCCTGGAGATCGAGGTCATCCATGCAAACTCACCGCAGGCCAAAGGCAGGGTCGAACGGCTCTTTAAGACCCTGCAGGACCGCCTGGTCAGAGAGATGCGGCTTCTGGGGATCAAGAGCATCGATGAGGCAAATGAGTTCTTAAAGACCTATTTGCCGAAGCACAACAAGAGATTCACGAAGCCGGCTGCTTCGGACGCCGATCTGCACCGAACCTCTCCGCACAGCAGAGAACTTGACCGCATTCTATGCATCAAAGAAGAGCGCGTGGTCAAGAACGACTTCACCATTGCTCATAACGGCAAGCTCTATCAGATCGAGCAGGCGACACGGGCTGAGAAGATTACGGTGGAAGAACGGCTAGACGGCACCTTGCACCTATCCTACAAGGGACAGGAACTGCGCTACCGGGAAATCATCAAGCGGCCGACCAAGGAGGCATCACAATCACCGGCCCTGCAGCGAAAGAAAAAGGCCTGGATTCCAACAGCCGATCACCCTTGGAAGAAGCTCTTTCTGTCAAAGCGAACAAGGAAGGAACGGCAAATAGCTGTTCCCTAAAAAGCGGACATTTCTATTTTGGTTATAATAGGACATTTCTATTTTGGCTTGACAACAAAAGAATTAAGTATTGACAACAATAGGATGTTCTGCTACTCTTCGTCGAGTTTTTTAGAGTTTCCGTGCATGGAAAAACAAGGGAGGGAATCATGATGCGTCGTGGATTGATCATAGCAATAGCCGCGGTGTTCTGCCTGCAGGCGGGCTTCGCGGTCCCAGCGGACAAGAAACACCGCGCGAGAAAGAAATCTACCGCCGACACGGTGCCGCCGGTGGTGAACGTAAATTCCAGTCTGACGCCGTCCAACGGCGGGCTGATCAACAACGCCAGGCCGGCGATCTCGGCGGAGTTCGTCGATGAGGGCATCGGCGTAAGTCCGGCGGACACCAAGCTCTCCATCGACGGCCAGGACGCATCCCCGGCCGCGCAAATCACGCCTACCAAGATCGCCTACACGCCGTCGGCCCCACTCGCGGACGGCATCCACAAGATAAAGCTCGATGTGGTGGACAAAGCGGGCAACATCTCCTCGGTCCAGTGGTCCTTCACGGTCCACACGCAGCCGCCCCTGGTCAAGGTCACCTCGCACCAGGCGCACCAGTTCGTAAACAAGTCCCCCGTCGTGATCGCCGGTACGATCAACGTTGCCCGGGCGCGCATTGTCGTGAACGGCATCAGCGCCGTCATTGACACCAAGGGGACGTTCCGGGCTTCGGTCAGCCTCGTGGAAGGCAATAACACCATCACCGCCGTGGCAACCGACCCCTTCGGCAACACGGGCAGCGATACGGTCACGCTCGTTGTGGACACCAAGCCCCCGGTGGTCGAAATCACCGCGCCGACGCCGAGCAGCCTGGTCAATACCCGGCTGGTCACGGTCACCGGCATCGTCGACAAAAACGCCGCCTCGGTAACCGTCAATACGAGGGCGGGAGGAGAGGGCGTGCAGGCTGTCTTGAACAACGGCTCCTTTGTCGCCAAGGACGTGAAACTCGAAGAAGGCCTGAACACGATAGTGGCGAAGGCCGTGAGCCAGGCCGGCAACGCGGGCGCGGCTTCGGTCCGGGTGACCGTGGATTCCCTGGCGCCCAAGCTCGCCATAACCCTGCCGAAGACCCTGACGGTCACGAATAAAAAGATGATCGCCGTGAACGGGACCGTGGACAAGGCGTCGGC
>JBGPUS010000311.1:0-3210 GCA_041491325.1 Nitrospirota bacterium
TACTCCGCCTCAAAGTGCGGGTACCCACCGCTCATGTGAGCGGCTATCCTGGATTCCAGCTCAACGAGATCTTCGGGATGGACCCGGCTGAACCATTCGCTGGGACGGTCTCCGATCTCCTTGTCGCCGTAGCCCAGCATGGCTTTCCAGCGGTAGGAAAAGTATATTACGTCGCTCCGCAGGTCCCAGTCCCACAGTCCGTCGTTTGCTCCGCTGGCGGCAAGCGCATAACGCTCCTCGCTTTCGCGGACCGCGTCCTCCGCTTTTTTTCTCTCCGTAGCATCCCGCGAATAGACAATGATATGGGTAATTGCGCCGTTTTCATCCTCGATGGGATGCGTATAAATCTCGCGCCAGGACGTCGCCCCCCCGGGAAGCGATTCTTCCTTGCCCTTCGTGGCGGGCGCTCCTGTCAGGAACGTCTTTTGCACGACGCACTCGTCGCAGACGCCGGTCCCGGCCTGGAGCGCCTCATAGCAGGTTTTCCCGACAAGATCTTCAAGCTCCATCCGTTTCATCTGCGCATATGCTTTGTTTGCGCGCGCGATCCGGTACGCGCTGTCGATGATGAAAAAAGGGTCCCGGACGCTGTCGAATATCGTATTGAGAAACCCCTCCGCCTTCACGCTGTCGAACTGCAGCCTTAGTTTCCGCATGAAGCTGCGCTGCGCCATAACTCGGCTCAAGAATACGATCATGATTGTGCAAATGATGAAGGTGTTATGGATCAAAAAGGCGCTGTAATCAGTGATCGGGTCGAATAGCAGTATCGGAACAAGGTAGATGCCGTATACCGTCGTTACGATGACGGCGGAAAAGGCCGCGCCGAGCGGGATTATGCCGAGCGAGGCAATGATGATCAAATTCATGCCGGCGTAATAGGATGACGCATGACCGCCCAGTTGCAGCAGCATCACCTCAATGGCGGCCGCGGCCGCCGTCGCCGCCGCGAAAACGAGCGTCTGCTGATAGAGGGGGTGCAGTTTGATCTTGTTCAGAAAATAGAGAACGACGAAGACGCCGACGACGAGCGAACGGTAAAGGAGAAAGGTAAAAAAATACGGCCGAGCGGAAACGTAATCGAGGACCGCGCACCCATAGAACAGAAAAGAGGCAATAAACAGTGAACGCCTGAACCAGGTTTGCAGGCGTGCAGCATGATGCATGTCTATTGAGTGTTCCCGCTCTTTCATTCGTCAGCACCGGATTCGATAGTCCCGCGCAAAGTTGTGGTCCTTACTGACTGTCAGTTCACGACTGGTTGCCGCCGAGAACTGCTTCTTAGAGAAAATATTCCCTGCGCTTCGGCTCGCCGCGCCGCTTCTTATCCCAAAGCAAGAACAACGCATGAAACAGGGCAATGTCTAAGTATTGCGCCTTTTTCGGGAAATGTCAACAAATTATTATTCGAAACCACTTTTTCTTGTCACAAAATTGGGAAAAGATAAGGGCTGATGCGCGGACCCCGTTTAACGAGCGGCCCGGAGAGCGAGCTGGTCCATGAGGGAAACCAGCTTCGTCCAGTCGAATGTTTGAAGGTTCATGATCTGGGAACGGATGAGTTTGATTGCGGATGCGCCGGCCATTTCCTTGTCCATGTTGTAAAACGGCACTACGGCGTTGAACGCACGGTCCGTGTATTCCTGAAGGGGAACGAGCACGTCTTGGCGCCTCGTGTAGTAGGGGTCCTCGTTCCGCGCGCAGGGCGTCTCAAAAACGTTGAATTGCCGGCATCCGATCGGCCGCAGAGGATGGATGGAGCAGGCGCCGTTGATGAGGAATGGGCAGGGATCACTCGGAGCATGGCCGACAAGCCGCTCCCGTAATACGAGCCTCACCGGCTGTTCCAGCTTCTCCGAAACATACCAGTATATGCCGACCAATTCGTGAGGATAGAGGGGCAGATCCTTTTGGTGTTCGCAGCAATTGCCGCAGCCCTTTGCGCACGCGAGCTTTGTCTTCCTCCGCTTCTCTTCCTCCCGAACGGCAACGGCCACGCCCGTGTCCGCTATGGCATGGGCATCGAGAAGCAACGGGAGCCAGGGAAGCCTCTTTTCGTCTTCCGGGAAGTGTACGCGCCGGGACAAACCGCCCGCATTTTTCTTTTGTGTTTTTTTCATGACCAATAGGCTCGCACAACGATGCAGTACATTAACATGGTCATCGTGAGAAAACAATTCCTTTTCGGCAAATAGAGCAAGCCGGTTCCTCTCCCCGTCGGGCTTCAGACCGCGAGCATTTCCGGATTGGTATGCGGAATGAATACCGCTCCGCGATATTCTTTCATGAATTCGGGGTCGTCGTGCATATGCTTGTACGTGAGCACGCCGGTAAAAGCGTTCACGGTATCGACGAGACTGCTGTCGGCAAGGACCATGCGAGCGCCGGCAAGGGACGAGTTGCCGAGAGGCTTCACGAGTTCCGCGGGCCATGCCGGCAGCATCCCGATGCCGATTGCCTTGCGGGGATCGATCCCCATGCCGAGCGCGCCGGCAATGTAGAGTGTGGTGATGTCCCTGAACGAAATACCGACAGACCGCGTCAATACCAGAAGCAGCGTGAACATGGCTGCCTTGGATCTCATAAAGTTCCTGATCTCGCTCTGGGTAACGACAAGGGCGTTTTTGCCGCCGCAGTCCAGGTCGAACGCCTTCTCGCCTTCGCGTGTGGTAATGCGCTCGCCGTCAATCAGCGTTCCGCTCTTATCTATGATGCCGGCCTTGAAGAGTTCGTAAATCAGGCTCACCATGCCGGAGCCGCAGATGCCCTCCGGCGGTCCCTGATCGAAGGTCCTGCAGACGATGCCCCGGTTGTTCATTTCGACATCGTAGACGATGCCTGTATGCGCTCGCTTGCCGATCCTGCATATCCCCTCTTCGAGCGCCGGTCCTGCCGCGCCCGCCCCGACGATCATCCAGTCCCGGTTTCCGATGACGACCTCCGCATTCGTGCCCACGTCAAGCAAGGCCGAGATCGTGCCCGAACGGTACATGCCGGACGACAGGATACCCGCCGTGATATCGCCGCCCACATAGCTGCCCGCGTTCGGAAACACGTACACAATTGCTTCGGCATTTATATCGAGCTTAAACTCGGCCGCGGCACGGAATCCCGGAGCGCCGACCACGGGAACATACGGGTCTATCGGGATCGAACCGATATCAAGGCCGAGAAAAAAATGGGTCATCACCGTGTTCCCGGCCACGGACA
>JBGPUS010000312.1:0-3199 GCA_041491325.1 Nitrospirota bacterium
CAGATATAAGCGGATAAAAAACTGATAACGGCTGATTTTTCTCTGTTTATCAGTTCACCCAAAAGGTCAAAGCTTTTGCGTCGGGATTTATTCGACCTTATCATATGTTGATCCGGTTCTTCAGTGTCCAACTGCTCTTTTTAGGTTCAAAAAGGTTCCTTACTTCTGTTTTGTCTTACTGGCTGCCTGATTGCCTTGACAGCGCTCGCACAAACCGTATAATTCCAGCCTGTGGCTCAGCACTTTAAATTTTTTTCTTCTTGCAACGTCGTGCTGGAGCGCCTCTATGCGCTCGTTTTCGAACTCCATGATGGCGCCGCACCGGGTGCAGATAAGGTGGTCGTGGTGGCCGGAGCTGTTTTTATACTCGAAACGGGTAAAGCCGTCATCGAACCGCTGTTCCTCGGCCAGGCCCGCTTCAGCAAACAGCCTCAGCGTCCGGTACACGGTGGCATATCCGATCCCGGGATGGTCTTTTTTTACGCGGGAGTACAACTCCTCGGCGCTCACATGCCGACCGGCCTCGACAAAGATCGCGAGGATCGCGTCCCGCTGGCTCGTGGACCTGAGCCCCTGCCCCGTGAGATAGGCCATCAGTTGATCGATCGCTTTTTTTGGCATAAGATGATATTGATAACCATTTTCAATATGTACTGTTATACCATGCGCTTCCGGGTGAGTCAAGACTTTTCAAGAGGCCGGCGAAAAAAAAACGGCCACCCGGAATGCCCGGGCGGCCGTTTCTGCACTGTTCGAACGAACCTCTTCTTTAAAACGGCATTGCTTTGTCGCGCTCCTGGTTCCATTTCACCCAATCGTCCGCATCAGCCTTGGGGTCGAACTCCTCGGCTTTCGAGGCGACGCCCTGGGGCGAAACGCTGACCTGCTGCATGGCCTTGACGATTACGGTCCACTCCTCCATGGACACCTGATGAAAGGGCGGCGGCACGGGACGAGGCCCGGGCACCTCCGATGGTTTTGACACCTGGCCCGGCGGCCCGCCTGCTGCTTCCTTAGGCGGGCTGGCCACGTACACCGTCCCGTCGTAAACCTTGACGAGGGCGCTCTTGTCGTCTTCCGCATTCACGCGGTACACCGTGCCCCGCACGCCTGCGACCGCGTTCGCCGTTTTGACCTCGACCGATGAATCGGGCGTCGAGAGTTTTTTCACTTTTGCCCACAATTTCCCCACGGCAAGGTCAACCTTTACGTTCTTTCCTTCCGTCTGCTTGTTGTACGACACTTCGTTCATATTGAGCCGGGATTTTTCGGCAAGTCTCATGATAGTCCCGTCCGGGAAAAGAATTTCGATGCGTGACTTTTCGGCTACCCTGACCTCATGCTCTTTCATGAGTTTATCGCCCTTTTTCAGCGCCCGTCCTGCCGCATGCCCTTTAGCATACACCCGGGCACTCCCCTGGAGCATGGTTACCACGGCGTCAGTCCGGGCCGCTTCATCGGCGATCGCCGCTGACGCGCCGAGGAACAGGGCTGCGGTCAACAGGAAAGAAAATACGGCGTAGTGTTTCTTCATGGTGTCATCCTTTCACTAAGCAGCCTGGTTCATTTACCGCTGAGTTTTACGATATCCCCGGGCCGGAAAATAGTCCCGGACGTAGGGGTCGCAATCGAAAGATCGGCCTGGTCTCCAAGATCGTTTTTAACCACGACCGCTTTCCCTACCATGTTTTCCGTCGTCCCCAGTTTCTGGCGAGTGACGGGATCGATGATTTCCTTGCCCGGCCTGTAAACGTCGAGCTGGTCGCCTACGTTCAACCCCGTTTTTTGACCGGCGTTGATGTACAGATTCTCGCCGTCCACCTGGGCGACCCTGCCGTTCCACTTCCGCTTGCCGAGCTGCTTCATCATATTTACCATGGCCTTCGTAAGCGCGTCCCTCAAGGCGCCGTCTCTCAGGTCGGTGTCATAGCTCGCTTTCCCTCCCATCCCGAGGACCGTCGTCACTCTTTTCTCATAAATGCCCGCTCCCGAGTCGGCCATGAGCTGGACCCCGGTGGTAGTATCGACGACCCGGTAATCTACCGTCACCCGTGCAATCTGTTTTTTACTTCCGCCGATGCCGAAGGCCGTGCCCTCTTCAGCCTCGGAATATGCGGTAATCGCCCCGGTCACGATCGCGTTCAGCCCCATGACCTCTCCCATCTTCGCGGCTGTGTCCGGACTGATCACGCCCGTAGCGCCCATTCTCTGGTGCGCAAGAATGGATTCCAGGTCCTGCTGGGGAATGACGATGAACCGCTCTGTTTTTTGAAGAATGGTCCCGAGAATGTCCGCTGCGGCCTCGCCTATCCCGAGCACCCGAGAGGGGGTCTTGTTCAGAAAATTCACGACACCGACCCTGAGCTTCGGGCCTTTATACTCGGAAACGTCGCTCGACGTTTGCAGCTGCTTTGACGTTCCGGTCAACGTCGTATCATCCCTGACCGCGCCCGACATCGACGGCCCGCACCCCGTTGTAAAGAACGCAACAACCGATACTATCAACACCATCATTACTACTGATGAAACTTTCTTCATGAGTTCCTCCTTCACATTGGCTGATTTTATTGTGTTACTTATTCTTCGGTTCCGTTGTCATCAAATCCATAATGCCTTTTGCTTCGGTGTAGCCGGCGGGTATTTCGAACACCGTGGCGCGGGGCGAATGCAACATGATATTCTTGACTTCCATAGTGGTCCGGTAATCCTTGTTCTCCACTTCGCTCTTGATCGTCATTCCATCGAGGTCCGTGGCATTCCACATGAACCCTTCCTGGACGCGGCCGTTTTTTGAGGTGACTTTTACTTTAAACTTTTCCGTGGGATGTCCGTCGATCGTCTCTGTCCCGATTTTGGTTTTCTCGACCCGCGGCCTCTCTCCCGGATCAGCCTTGTCCGCATTCACCGTGTACCGCTGCGAGTTGGGATACAGCGTGAAAGCCATCTTCTTGTCGCCGCGCTGGATCATAACCATTTTACTAAGCGGCGACTGTGCGTCGCCTTTCGTCATTTTAGACATATCCATGTCCATCCTGAGCTTATTCCCGGCAACGGCGAGCGGCATCTCCATCGTCATCGTATCGTTCTTGTTCTTGTCAAAGGTCAGGGAGTAGATTATCGCCGTAAAGTCCCTTTTCCCTTCCCAATCCATATATCCGAATGAAGGCGGTTCGGGCATTTTAATGTCCGGCATGGCAAA
>JBGPUS010000313.1:0-3182 GCA_041491325.1 Nitrospirota bacterium
GGGGCTTCTGCATCTGGCTCACGGGCCTGCCCAGCTCGGGCAAATCCACCATCGCCGACGTGCTGGCGCCGATGCTGATGGCCCGGGGGAAAAAGGTGACCATGCTCGATGGAGACCGGGTCAGGACGCATCTGACCAAGGGGCTGGGCTTCACCAAAGAGGACCGGATCACCAACATCATCCGGGTGGGCTTTGTCGCTTCGGAGGTGGTCAAGCATAACGGCGTTGCGATCTGCGCCCTCATCAGCCCCTATGCGACCGCCCGGGACAAAGTGCGCGCCATGATCGGGGAAGACAAGTTCATGGAAGTTTTTATCGACACGCCGCTCGAAGTCTGCGCGACACGGGACGTGAAGGGGTTGTATGCGCTTGCGAAGAAGGGCATGGTCAAGGGGCTTACCGGCGTGGACGATCCTTATGAAATGCCGGTCGCGCCGGAAATCGTCATCAACACCGTGGAGTCGTCCCCGGCGGACAGCGCCAAAAAAATCTTTCATCATTTGCTCGAAAAAGGGTTTGTGAGGGGCGGAGACGGACTGTAACGGTAGTGTCAAAAGTTTTATGAAAAACAGTATGGTGAAAATGAAACCACAGAGGGCACCGAGTAATTCTTAGGAAATGCCGATTACTAAAAATGCCGATTTATGAGTTAGCTCATCAATATCTCCGTGTTCTCGTAATTTTTTGGAAGAATGGGTCGCGAGTAAAAAGTGGTAGAGAGGACACGGAGAGGAGAGTCCAAGGAACTTTTTTTCCTTGAGCTCCAAGAAGTTCTCTGTGGACTCTGTGGTTAGACTTTGACATTGCGGTTTTAACCTCAAGGAGGCTTGAATGGAATCTTCTCATCATACAATAACTGCTCAGAACAATCCGGAACACAAGGTCTCTCTCTGGACGCTGCTGTGGACGTTCTTGAAAATAGGAAGCACCACCTTCGGCGGTTTTATGGCGCTGATCTCGGTCGTGCAAAACTATGCCGTGGAGCGCAGAAAGTGGCTCAAACAGGAGGACATGCTCGACGGCGTTTCGCTTGCTACGATCCTGCCCGGCCCGGTCGCAATCAACGTAGTGGGCTATGTGGGGTACGAAGTGCGGGGGTGGCGCGGCGCGGTCGTGAGCGTTTGCAGCGTTATGCTCCCGTCGTTCGTGATCATCGTAAGCTTGACGTACGCCTATTTCACCTACGGGCAATTGCCGGCCGTGAGCCGTTTGTTCATGGGTTTTCTACCGGCGGTCGCCGCCATTATCCTGGCCGCGGCGTGGAACATGGGCGTCAAGACCATCAAGGGCGTGCGTGAAGGGGCCATTGCCGTTGCCGCCTTTATTCTCCTGCTCACGGTCCACGGCTTTTTCATCACCGTGGCGATCATCGCGGGCGGGGGCCTCGTGGGATGGCTCCTGTTCCACAACGCGCCGTCAACTCCGAAGGGCCCCTCATCCGGACAGAACGCGGGCGTGAGCGGGAAGAGCGGGGCGGGCCCCGTTGGCGGCGTGAAAATCTCGGCGAATGCCGCGGCAGCGGTCTCGATGGGAGCGGTGCCGTTTTTTACCCTGAATACTGCATTGGCGCTCAAGCTCTTCGTCACGTTCGGCAGCATGAGCCTTCTGCTTTTCGGCGGCGGATACGTGTTCATCCCGATGATGCAGAGCACCATCGTAGACTCCTACGGATGGGTGACTCATAAAGAGTTCATCGACGGCATCGCCCTCGGCCAGATCATGCCCGGCCCTATTCTGATCAGTGCGGCCTTTTTCGGCTATAAGGTGGCCGGTCTTCTGGGCGCCGCAACCGCCACTGCCGGCATGTTCGGCCCTCCGTCGATCCTGATGATCGTCTGCACGCACTTTCTCGACCGGATCAAGAAATCCGAGACCATCAAGGCGGCGTTGCGCGGCATCCGCTCAGGCGTCATCGGCATGATCGCCGCCGCAGCCGTGGTGGTGGCGAAGACCGCCCAACCGAATTGGGTCTCTGTGCTGATCTTCGCGGCAACGCTGGTCGCCATGCTCCGTTTCAAGGTGGAGGTCGTCTGGATCATCCCAATTGCGGGGGTAATCGGTCTTCTGTTGTACTAAAAACAATAATTGTGGTATTATGGGAACATGCATAGTGACCGAATAGAATCCAGGGTCATACGAGGGCAGATCCCATGATGCCGATTTTTATGATCGGGACGCAGCGTTCCGGCTCAAACCTCCTTCGCCTGATGATCAATCAGCTTCCCGAGGTAGCGGCGCCGCACCCACCCCATATCCTGCAGCGGATGATGCCGCTGCTGCCTACTTACGGCGACCTGTCGGACCCCCGCGTGTTTTATCAGCTTGTGGAGGATGTATGCCGCCTGGTCGAACTCAATCCCGTTCCCTGGGAGGGAGTGACGCTCAACCGGAACGACGTGGCCTCCCGCTGCTATGAGCAAAGCCTCGTGGCCCTGCATACCGCGGTTTACGATATCTGCGCCGAGGCCAAAGGCGCAAAAACCTGGTGCTGCAAGAGCCTGGCGAATATCAACTACATAAAGGAAATCGAGGCGTATTTTAAAAAGCCGAACTACATTTATCTTTTCCGGGACGGCCGTGATGTCGCCGTGTCGTTCCGCAAGGCCGTGGTGGGAGAGAAACACTTCTATCACATCGCCAAGGAATGGGCGGGCACGCAGGAGATCGCGCTCAAACTCCGGGAGAAAATAGAGCCGACCCGCTTTTTGAACGTGCGCTACGAGGACCTGAGCAACAACCCGGAGTCAGTGGCCCGCAGCATCTGCGACTTTCTCGGCCTGGCTTCCTGTCCCCTCGACGTTATGCTCAACTATCACTCGACTGCCGAGGCCAAGCGGGCGGCCACGGCTAGCGGGCTATGGGGCAACGTGACCAAAGCGGTCATGAAGGACAACACCCGCAAGTTCATGCGCAGCGCAAGCATAGAGGACATCCGCATCTTCGAGTCCGTGGCCGGCCATGTGCTCGACGCCCTCGGGTACGAGCGGATGCTGATAAAAAAAGGGGAAGAACTAAAGTTCACGGCGGACGAAATCGCCGCTTTCGACGCGGAAAATAAACGCTTGAAAGAAGAGGTTATGAAGTCGGTGGACCCGGCGGACAAGGAGCGCCGGGACCGGCAAGAGAAACTGCTCAAAGAGATCAAGAGCCGCACTGCTCCCGTGGCCCCCGTATCGTCGTAA
>JBGPUS010000314.1:0-3181 GCA_041491325.1 Nitrospirota bacterium
GAGGTTTTCGAGGCGCTCTTCAAGCGGAGAGAAGGAAAGCTCGGTCTCGCCCAGGCGGATGATAGCGCCCGGCGTAAGATATCCTTCCCGGACGCGTACGCCGTCGACAAACGTGCCGTTCGTGCTGTCGAGGTCTCGGAGCACGTAGCCCTCCGGCTTTTCTTCAACGACCGCGTGCCTCCGGGAAACCGTGGGGTCCGTGAGTACGAGGTCGTTTTCCGGGAGCTTGCCGAGGGAGACGAGCGCTTTTTGGAGCACCATCTCTTTGCCCGCGTCCTTGCCTTTGACGACTTTGAAAAGCGCTTTTTTGAGAACAAGCGGTTTTTGGCCGGGCCCGGAGAGCACCTGGGTCCGGTCCGCTTGTTTATCACCTTTTTTCATATCGACATTGTATCATACCAGGTGCGAAACGGGGAACTGAAAAAGCAAGTACGGCAGAGACAAAAATACCGATTAGACCTTGACGTTTTCCCGTGTTTATCCTATCATAAACATCAGATCATACGCTGATGAAATGAAGCGGAGGGAGCCGATGAAAGAGCAGGATGCCAACGCAGACCAAACCCGGATTCGGAAGCCGTCGCAATCCACCAATAAATTGCCGGAGCGATTTCAGGTTTCCGTGGTGATCATCAAGGGATACGCCGAGGGCATGGAATATCCGGTCACCAAAGAATACACGGTGCTCGGCAGGGACACGGAAGCCGATATTGCCGTCAAGGACCCGCTGGTTTCGCGCCGGCACGCTGCTATTATTTATCATGACGGCGGGTTCGTTCTCCAGGACCTGGAGAGCACGAACGGCACGACGGTAAACGGAACGCTTATTCAGCAAACGGACCTTCGTCATAGAGATAAATTCCGCATCGGCGACACCACGATTCAGTTTGTTCTCGAAGACACCGGCGGCGGCAGAGTATATGAGATCAACGAATGAAAATAATCTCCTTCGGCGCCACCGATCCCGGAAAAAAAAGGTCTAATAACGAAGACGCGTATCTGCTGAACAACAACCTGTTCCTCTATGCCGTCGCGGACGGGATCGGCGGAAACGAGGGCGGAGAGGTCGCCAGCAGGATCGCCATGGAGACGCTTGCGAAGGCGATGCCGGATTTCCTGGGGGAAACGGACAAAACCCCTCCCTCGGGGATCTTTCATAAGGGAGACCGGAGGACCCAGGCGCTCGGTCAGGTGATTGCGCTCTCGAACCGGAATATCCGCCAGGAACAGTCGCAGAATCCCGCGCTCGCCGGGATGGGAACCACGCTGACGACGCTTCTCCTCAGGAAAGGGCAGGCCTTCCTGGCCCAGATCGGCGACAGCCGCGCCTATCTTCTCCGCTCGGGCAAGTTCAAACAGTTGACGATTGACCATTCTTTCGTGGCTGAACAAATAGCCGCCGGCATTCTGACGCACGAACAGGCGCGCTCAAGCCCGTATCGCCACGTGATCACCCGCGCCCTGGGCATCGATGAAGAAGTGCAGGCGGACTTCACGGCGCACAAAGCGCACAAGGACGACCGGTTTCTCCTCTGCACCGACGGTCTGACGGAGATGGTGGGGGACGCTGAAATCGGCAATATCCTCGCCGAAGCGCCTCCGGAGCTTGCGGTTCGAAAGCTCCTGTCAACGGCAAACGATAAGGGCGGCGTGGACAATATCACCGCGGTCGTCGTGTGGATCACCGAGGTTTAACAAATCCAAAACTGATGCACGTACCCCAATCCCCGGCCACGCTTTTCAGGACAAAACGCTATGCAACCGAGACAGCAGATTAAAGATGAATACGAATTTGTCGCCGAGATCGGGGCCGGAGGCATGGCCACCGTATACAAGGCCATCCAGAAGTCGCTCGACCGTCCGGTCGCAATCAAGGAACTGAAGAAGTCGTATCACGCCGACAGCCAGATCGTCAAGCGGTTTGAACGCGAAAGCATTGTGGCGGCCTCGCTCCAGCACGAAAACATCGTCCACATTTACGATTACTGGAAGAAGCCGATCTACAGCATCGTCATGGAGTACGTCGACGGCATCAATCTCGCCGAGGTCATCGAGAAGGCGGGCCCCCTGCCTGACGACGTCGGGACCATGATCGCCATTCAGGCCTGCAACGCCCTCGATTACGCCCACATGCGGGGCCTCATCCACCGCGACATCAAGCCGAGCAACATCATGATCAAGAAGAACGGCGAGGTCAAGCTCATGGACTTCGGCATCGCCCAGAGCAGGAACCTTGAGTCGTTGACCATGCCCGGCACCCTCATCGGGACGCCGGCCTACATGTCTCCCGAACAGATTCTCGGCCAGCCGCTTGACGTGCGGTCGGACGTTTTTTCCTTCGGCATCGTGCTCTACGAGCTGTTCACCGGCAGGAAGCCGTTCACTGACGAAGAAACCAGGGCGGTGAGCGCCAAAATATTAAAAGACAAATTCCTTTCTCCGCGCAGCATCAACCGTAACATCCCCAGGGGCCTCCAGCGGATCATCAAAAAGTGCCTCAAGAAAAAAACGCAGAAACGCTACGGATCCATGCTGGAGGTCGAGAAGAAATTGGGAAAACGGCTTGCGGGCCGGACGACGAAAGCAGCGTCCCTTCGCCGGATTTCCGATTACCTCGTCTCCCTGAACGTATTCGAAGCCGGCCCGGACCAGGAAACCATGGTCGTCACGAGCGGAGTGCCGGGGAAGCGGCGGTTGAAAAAAGCGCTCATTGCCTCGTTTGTGCTTCTTCTCGCGGCTGGCGGCGCGGGCCTCTATTACTATCAAAGCCGAGAGAACCAGCCCGGCCCGCAGCAGGCTGTACCTCCTCCGTCCGCGCCGTTACCCGGAGCAGCCTTGGTTACGCAGCCGCGAATAACCACCGCGATCACACCCACCGCGCCGGGCGCTGTCCGCCAAGAACCCGCAACGTCATCGACGAGCACCACGCCTCCCGCGCCTTCGCCATCAGTATCCACCCAACCCAAAAAGGGGTCCTCCGCGAAAGCAGGGGAAAAATCAGGCTCCGACAAAAAGAAAAAGAAGAAGAAAAAAAAGGCACCGGTTGAACATTGACGCATTCCTGTCGTAGCCTTCCCGCCTCAGTCGAATTTAATATCATTTCCTGACAGAGATATTTATTTCATTAATCTATGGTTCAGGTTAGTATAGCCATGTCTCCTGGAGAACGGGTCGTGGTGTA
>JBGPUS010000315.1:0-3119 GCA_041491325.1 Nitrospirota bacterium
GAGCACGGCAAGCCCGGCGCCGAGCCAGAGCGCCACCTGCACGTCCTCGATGGAACGACGGATGAACTTGGACTGATCGAAGGTGACGCTGAGGTTCATGCCCTGGGGCGGCGCAATCTTCGCAACAGCGGCCTTGACCCGTTCGGCAACGGCGACCGTGTTCTCGCCGGACTGGCGCTTCACGGACAGACCGACCGCAGTCTTCCCATCGAACCGGGTAATGGAGCGCTCATCCTCAAGCCCGTCCTCGGCATATCCGATGTCCCTGAGCTTGATAAGCTTGCCGTGACGGTACGAGATCACGAGGCCGTTGAACGCCTCGGGCGTCTCGTATTCTCCCTTGGTCTTGACAATATACTCCATGCGGTGATTCTCGATCCTGCCGCCGGGGACTTCCTTGTGCTCCTGACCCAACGCCCGCTTAACGTCTTCCGCGGTCAGGGCATTGGCTTCCATCTTTTTCTGGTCCAGCCAGAGGCGCACCTGGCGGGTCCTGCCGCCGCTGATCGTCACGGACCCCACGCCGGGAATTTTTTCGATGTCGCGCTTTAAAACCTTGTCCGCGTAGTGCGTCAGGTCTTTGATCGAGCGCTCTCCCCAGACCGCGATCCAGACGATGGGCTGGTCTTCGGGACTGATCTTTTCGATCACCGGCGGTTCGGTGTCTTTGGGAAGCTTATTCCGCACCGCCGCGACTTTATCGCGGACGTCCTGGGCCGCTTGTTCGACATTGCGTTCCAGGTAGAACTCCACGGTCACGATGGAATATTCTTCCAGGCTGCGCGACGTGATGGACTTGACGCCGTTTATGGTATTCACGGCTTCTTCAATGGTGTCCGTAACATCGACTTCCATGATCTCCGGGGACGCGCCCACGAGCTTGGTCGTGATGTTCACCACGGGGAAGTCCACTTTCGGAAAAAGATCCAGGGCCAAACGCGGGAACGCCACGACTCCGAACACGATCAGGGCAAGCCCCACCATGGTCATGAAGACCGGACGTTTTATGGATATTTCAGGAAGACGCATGATTTCACCTTTTTAATGGTTTGTGTGCGAGTTCTTTAGCGAGAAACTCGCGGTTCTATCTCATTGTTCTGATTCTTGACGAACGTCCCGACGCTCTTCCGGAGCCGCAGTACCGCCAGATCGCGGTCATAGGTCGCGTTCATCAACTCGTGCTCGGCCGTGTTCAAGGCCTGTTCCGCGTCGATGAGAGAAAGACTCGTAACCAATCCCTCCGAGAACAGTCCCTCAACCGTGTCGAAATTGTCTTTCGCGTATTCCCGCAACTGTTTTGCCGTGCCCAGCACCGAGGTGATCGTCCGGAGATTGACATACGCTTCACGCACTTCAGTTTCAACGGACTGCTTGAGAAAATCAGAGGAAAGCTGCGTCTGGCGGAGTTTCGACCGCGCTTCCGATACCTCTGCATTCATGAGGCCGCCCTCGAAGATCGGTATTTGCAGCCGCAGGCCGCCGTAATAATTATGATAATTATGCTGTGTGTCCGTTATGAGGTCCGGGTGCGAGTCCTGATATATTAAGCCCGCCTCGGCGTACAATTGAGGGTAGTGGGCGCCCCTTACGAGCGTGATATTTTCCGAAGCAATGCTCTGGTTCAATTTCGACCGCGTATAATCATCCCTGTTTTGGTACGACGATGCAATAAGCTCATCAAGGCCCGCCGCGGGCTGGTCCGGAGCTTTCGGCTCGGTCACTAAAGCGTTCTGCGGCAGCTTACTTTGGAGACTCAATCGTTCTCTCGCCGTCGCAAGACCGTCCTGGGCCCGTATCAGGTTTATCCTGGCCTGGCTCACCAGCGTGTCGGCGCGCAGAAGCGCGGACTTGTTTGTCTTTGATTTCCTCGTGGCCGCTTCCCGTTCCGTCACGTGTTTATGGCGCTCCATGCGTTCGAGCGACCGGCTACTTATCTCGATGGTTTTCTGCGCCTTGAGCACGCCGTAGTAGGCCTCGGCTACTTTCAGAAGCGTGTCCTGTTTGGCCTGCGACAAGCCGCTTCTGCTCGTCTCCTGGAGCTTCTGCGCCGTACGGAACGCCGCGAGCGTCCGGCCTCCGGTGTACAGCGGCTGCGTCAGGACAAGCGCCGCCTGGAACTGTTCGTACGGCTGAAAGAGGAAGGAGCCGCCTTGGGGCGGCAACGTCT
Source organism: Nitrospirota bacterium (assembly GCA_041491325.1). Taxonomy (GTDB): domain Bacteria; phylum Nitrospirota; class UBA9217; order UBA9217; family UBA9217; genus JBAZLV01. The sequence goes on from JBGPUS010000315.1 coordinate 2,168, forward strand.
CATTGAATCTCGTATAGCCCGACTTTCCAACGAGGCGCGGGTAAAAATACGTCCAGGCCTGGTCCGTTACGCTGTCCGCCTGCACGACGCCCTCTTCGGCGATTTTTACGTTTTCATTGCCGCCGAGCGCGGCCTGATACGCGTCCTCAAGCGTGTACACTTTGTCTTCAGCGAACGCGCCGGACGCGAAGCAAAAGAACAACCCCGCCGCGACCGCGCCGCGTATTATTTTAATGTGCATATGATGACGACCTCTTTCTTTGATGCATTCGTAAAAAGTCTTTTTAGCCACCGAGGTCACAGAGGACCCAGAGAAAATCTTTATTTTTTTTTAAGCATCTTACCTCTGTGCGCTCTGCGTGCTCTGCTTGCACCCGCGTTTTGGCAACAGCAGGGTGTGGCAAATCTTTACTTCTTACGATTTCATCTTCTTTAATTCTCGCCGGATTTCTTCCGGCCGAGTCCGCTGAAAAAAAGCTCCGTTACAAAAGCGCCGAATTTTTTCGGAGACAAGTCCACGCGCTTCCCATGCACGTGCTCCGACATGGGTTGGAGCACGAAATTATGGATAATGACGCCGATCAAGGAGGCCACTGCCAGGGAGGGATCGAACTTTTTCAGCTCTCCGCTCTTCATGCCCTCTTTGAAAATTTTGGTAAGGCGCGCGTAGTTGTCCGCAAAATATTTCTCGCACATCCACGTTATGCTCTTCCCGCCGCTCGAGGCGAATTCCATCGCCATGATCCGGCGCAGGTCTTCGTTCCCCTGCTGGAAACGAATGTAGCCCTCCACGTACTTCCGGATCTTCTGCTTCACGGGAGCAGGTCCCTTGAATATTTTGTCGTCCCACAGGGAGGTCAGGGCGGAGAAGGAATCGGAGAGCACCGCATGGTGCAGGTTTTCTTTGTCCTTGAAATAATAATAGATCATGGCGTTGTTTACGTTCGCGGCC
>JBGPUS010000316.1:0-3115 GCA_041491325.1 Nitrospirota bacterium
AAACGAAGTTTTTGACACTGATAATGGCGGATAAGAACCTATGAAAAATCATGATCCTTCATTAAAAAAGGGAACGTAAAATATTCAATCAATCTTGCGTAGAATTCGGTTCGTAAGTGTTACGCGCTTTTGCCTGCTCATGCAAGGCACCATCCTTCGAGCACAAGCCTTTTAAAACCCAGAAAACTGCTGACCGTAATGGTCAAGGGAACCTCATGGGGAAGACCATGAGGGACCAGAACAGTTATATCCTGAATGGTCGTTTCTTTATATTTTGACATATCGTGAGGCGCTCCAAAGTGGACGGTCGGGCATTCCTGGAGGTCGAAGCAGCAACTGGTGATCAATTTCGGCATGTTGAGATAGATCGGTTTATTATGCTTGTGTATGATCGCGAGAGCCGCGGGTGTAATGGTGAGCATTGATAACCTCTTATTGCCGGTTGCAATTACTTAATTCTACCTGAATCCTCTTGTAACATCAATCGATATCCTATAGCTATCCGGTATTCCTGAAAAAGTCTTTAGACACGGAAGAGGCGGATTAACGTATGATAAAAGCGGATAAATTCTAACGCCGACATACTTGATGATCTCGTAAAAGTCAAATTTTCACACGGAGGCACAGAGGACACGAAGAAAAGGGGATTGAAAATAAAATTTTTATCCTTTGTGACTTCGTGGCTCAGCGTGGCGAATTCACCATGCTTGAGCGAACTACTTATCACGAAAAATCCGCTGTTATCCGATGCTATATTAGTCCGATTTGATCAGTGTCAACGGTAAGCGTTCTCTGCCGCGTTTATCCGCCTGCACCCAACGCTTATGAGCCCGCACCCGCGTTTATGAGTGGAACCGCGAATGCAGGGTGTGTGTGCGTGGCCCGCTCTTGCGAAGACGCGGCCATAAACGAGTGCAGGGTGTGGTTCCAACCGCTGTTTATAAATTTATCCGGCATGATCCAAATCATATCCCCTCCGGCTTCTTTTCAGTATACTCAGGCCAGTTTTTAATCGACGTTCAAGGAGGATCACCAATGTTTTGTTATCAGTGTGAACAAACTGCACAGGGAACAGGATGCGCCAAGATCGGGACTTGCGGGAAGCAGCCCGACGTCGCCGCCTTGCAGGACCTTTTGGTTTATGCGCTGAAGGGGCTTTCGCAGTACGCGGTCGAGGCGAGAAAGAAAGGCATCGTCGATAATGAGGCGAACGTCTTCACGGTCAAGGCGCTTTTCTCAACGCTGACCAACGTTGATTTTGACGCGGACCGTTTTGCAGCGCTTATCCAGACCTGCGTCGAACTTCGGGAAAAATTGAAAGCAAAGGCAGGAGTTTCTATCCAAGACGGTCCCGCGAGCTTCAAGCCCGCAGCCGGCAAGGCTGAGCTGGTGAAACAGGGTGAAGGTGTCGGCATCAAGTCCGATACGTCCATCAACCCCGACATCCTTTCCCTCCAGGAAACGCTGATATACGGTCTCAAGGGCGTGGCGGCCTATGCGGACCATGCGCAGATCCTCGGCCAACAGGACGACGTTGTCTATGCCTTTGTCCAGGAGGCGCTTATTGCCACGCTCAACAAGTCTCTGGGTCTGAACGACTGGGTAGGGCTCGTTCTGAAGTGCGGAGAGGTCAATTTCCGCGCGATGGAGCTGCTCGATGCCGGAAACACGGGCACGTACGGGCATCCGATACCGACCAGTGTCCCGCTCGGCCCGAAGAAGGGCAAGGCCCTGCTGGTCTCGGGTCATGACCTGAGAGACCTCGAAGCAATCCTCAAACAGAGCGAAGGGACCGGGGTGAACATTTACACGCACGGCGAAATGCTGGCGACCCATGCCTACCCGAAACTCAAAAAATACTCTCATTTTCACGGCCATTGGGGCACGGCGTGGCAGAACCAGCATAAGGAGTTCGATGCCTTCCCGGGCTCGATCGTGATGACGACGAATTGTCTTCAGAAGCCGAAGGACTCATACGCGGACAGGATTTTTACCGCAGGGCTCGTGGGGTGGCCGGAAGTCAAGCATCTGAGCGACGGCAATTTCATGCCCGCAATCGACAAGGCGCTCGCCTCGCCGGGCTTTGCGGCTGACGCCCCGGGTAAGAGCGTTACCGTGGGCTTCGGCAGAAACGCGGTCCTGGGCGTGGCCCCCGCGGTGATCGAAGCGGTCAAGAACAAAAAGATCCGGCATTTCTTTCTGGTCGGCGGTTGCGACGGCGCAAAGCCGGGCCGCAACTACTATACTGAGTTCGTGGAGAAGGTGCCGAAGGATTGCGTGGTGCTCACCCTGGCCTGCGGCAAGTTCAGGTTCTTCGACAAGGAACTGGGCGACATCGGCGGCATCCCGAGGCTGCTCGATATCGGCCAGTGCAACGACGCCTATTCCGCGATACAGATCGCATTGGCGCTCTCCAAGGCGTTCAACGTGTGTGTGAACGAGCTGCCGCTGTCGCTCGTCCTTTCCTGGTATGAGCAGAAGGCGGTGGCCATCCTCCTTACCCTGCTGAATCTCGGGATCAAGAACATCCGGCTTGGCCCCTCGCTCCCGGCGTTTATCACCCCGAATGTGCTGGACGTGCTGGTGAAGAATTTCAATATCCAGCCGATCACCACGCCGGACCAGGACTTGAAGGCGATACTCGGGTAAACGGGAAAAATCATTTAGACACGGAAGAAGCGGATTAACCTGTGATAAGAGCGGATAAATCCTCAAGCTATGCATTCACCTAGAAAAAGAGGCGGGCCATTCGGCCCGCCTTTCCTCTTTCAACGCTTTTCCTCCTCGCCCTCGGGAAATTTTGAAAGCCCATACTGTTTGACTCCGCCAGGCTAACATGTTATGGTAAAAGAGTAAGAAGTGAAAATGACATTAGCATAAATCTCCCCCGCCCCTCTTTATCAAAGAGGGGTGTTCCTCCCTTTGGAAAAGGGAGGTGAGGAGGGATTTTATGGTATATGAATGTTCATACCCCGAGGTGATGATGAACGACGACAAACAGACAATAAACGAAACGCTCAAAACCATCAAGGACCGGCGGAGCACCAGGACCTTTGCGAAAGAGGATTTATCGGACGAGCAAATCAACGTCCTTCTTGAGGCGGCCAATGAAGCG
>JBGPUS010000317.1:0-3101 GCA_041491325.1 Nitrospirota bacterium
CAGGGAAATCGGCGAAGTGAAACCGACCACCCGGAATGTGCTCATCGAAGTGACGGGAACCGACCAGCGCATGATCGCGCTCACGCTCAATATTCTTGCCGCGAGCTTTTACGACCGCGGCGCTGACATCGAACCTGTGCTCGTTACTTGTCCCTATGAGACCGAACTCGGCAAACGCATAGCCTTTCCTCATGATTCGTCAGGAACATTCACGGTCCCGCTTGAACGGTTTTCTCGCGGACTAGGCGAGGACGTTTCTCCCGCTGACGTGAAAAAGCGTCTTGAAGCATATGGCCACACGGTCTCGGTCGGACGCGGAACGGTCTCCGTCGTCGTGCCGCCGTACCGCGATGATATCATGCATCCCATGGACCTGGTTGAGGACTACGCCGTCAGCAGGGGGTACGATACGTTCGACGCGATCATGCCGCGACAATCGACTGTCGGGTCCCTTACCCGGATAGAGCTCCTTTCCGACGTCGTGCGTGGGCACTTGACGGGCTCCGGCTTCCAGGAGATCATGTCGAATATTCTCTGCTCCCGGGAAGAGCTCGAATACGCCATGCCGGCGGGCGAGAAGCTGGTCGAGGTGGACAATGTGATGTCGCTCGCGTATTCGGCGCTCAGAAACCGGATTATACCGTCGCTTCTGACCGTGGAAACCGCGAGTTCAAGGGCGTTTTATCCCCACCGTATTTTTGAGGTAGGCGAAGTCGCGGTTTACGACGAGTCGAATAACATGGGTTCGCGGACCGATTTGCAGCTCGGCGCTCTCATTTCCCATCCCACCGCGAATTTCTCGGAGATGCATTCGTACCTTGACGTCCTGCTTTATTACCTCGGACTGGATTATAAACTGGAGCCCGCCGAACACCCGCTTTTTATCCAGGGCCGCTGCGGCAGGGTCATTGCCGGGAAATTAGACCTTGGATTCATCGGCGAAATCCATCCTTCCGCGCTCGAACGCACCCAGGTCACGATGCCCTGCGCGGCTTTTGAAATAAACCTGAACAGCGCGCTCGCTGTTTCCGATAAAGCGTAAGCGCGTAAGAGTGCCGTTAAATGCCGCTTGATAAGGAGATTTATCATGAAAAAAAGAATTCTCACAGGCTTGGTGCTGCTTGCTTCCGTCATGCTCTTGTTGAACGCCGCGGCCTACGCTGAACCGAACATGAAGGAAGGAACATGGGAAGTTAAAGGGGAAATGAAGCTCGAAGGCATGCCGTTTCCCATGCCCCCGTTCCCGGTGAACTATTCGCAGTGTCTGACCAAAAAAGACCTGGTGCCGCAACAGAAGGAAAAGAACAAGGATTGCAAAACCATTAACCAGAAGATTGCCGGAAACACGGTAACGTGGACCGCGAAGTGTACTGATAAAAACGGCGCAATAACTGATCAAAAGGGAAGCATAACCTACAAGGGAAACAGTTTTGAAAGCAAAATACGCAGCGTAACAACGGATGCCCATGGAGCAAAAACCGAATCCCTCATTACCATGGCTGGTAAAAGGACCGGAGACTGTAAATAACTCCTCGTCGGCTGTTCCCAGAGACATTTTCCTTCTGCCCCGCCACCAGCGGGGCAGGTTTGTTTTGCCCCGTTTTCCGTAGTGTTCAGCAGCGTTCAGCGGGGGTCTCGGAGCATGGGTGTTTTCACGCTTTCCGGAACCGCATTTATTGACAAATCATACTTTTTCTTGTATGGTGGTTTATAGCATCACCGTGGCGATCCGGCCGGGTGGTAGGGGGAGATGAGCCATCACAGTTAGGGTGCGGGTAAAAGGCGGAGTAAAGCATTGATCCCCATACGAGACATCAACCCGACCGAGCGTTTCGCGATCATTACCGTTGTTCTGATCGTCCTGAACATCATTGTTTATGTTTATGAAGCCACTCTCGGAGAGAAGGCGGGAGAAGCGTTCCTCACGTCTTTCGCGCTCATACCGGAGCGGCTCTTTTCGCGCGTGGCGGTCCCGGGCCAGGGGGTTCCTCCCGCGGCGACGATGTTCACGTCGATGTTCCTGCATGGAAGTTTGCTCCACATTGCAGGCAATATGCTGTACCTCTGGATTTTCGGCAACAACATCGAGGATGCGATGGGCAGAATGCGGTTTATAGCATTCTACGTGATGTGCGGGCTCGTCGCCGCTTACGCCCATGCATACATGAACAGTTCCTCGCCGACGCCCATGATCGGGGCGAGCGGCGCCGTCTCGGGTGTTCTGGGCGCTTATCTGCTCCTGTATCCCCGCGCGCGGGTGGTGACGCTTATTTTTTTCGGTTTTTTCGTGCGCATGATCCAGTTGCCCGCACTGGGTGTTTTGGGCTTCTGGTTCCTGTTTCAGTTTCTCAACGCACTGCTTGCAAGCGGCTCCGGGGGCGGGATTGCGTGGTATGCGCATGTCGCGGGGTTTGTTGCCGGCATGCTTCTGATCGGCCCGTTCAAACGCCGTGACGTTTTGTTCGGGGGAGGAAGGAGATTTCATCAACTATGATTGTTCCGTGCGAGTGCGGCGCAAAACTGAAGATCGATGACGCAAAGATCCCCGAAAAGGGCGTGAAGGTGCGCTGTCCGCGGTGCGGCAGCGTGTTGTATGCGCAAAAACCGGTTGCTGCTTTGCCCGTGGCCGCGCCCGTTGCCATGCCTGCGGTCCCGTTTCCTTTGAAGGAGAAAGAAATTACGCAGTCCGCGTCCTTCTCGGACGCCCTGGTGCTTATAGCGCACGACAGCGGCGTGGTTAGGACCATGGTCAGCACCATGTTGACTGACGCGGGTTTCCGCGTGGACACTGCGGCAGACGGCGTCGAGGCGCTCAAGAAAGCGACCGAGTCCAGGCCCCAGGGCATGGTGCTTGATGTGGGCCTGCCGGGGATCTACGGTTTCGAGCTCTGTGAACGTTTGAAGGGAAATCCCGACACCGGGGCAATCAAGATCGTGCTTGTGTCATCGATATACGATATGCGGCGCTATAAACGCACGCCGGTCAACCTGTACGGGGCCGACGATTACGTAGAAAAGCATCATATTCATGACCTGCCGGCCAAATTGCGCCTGCTCATCTATCCCGAAAAATATGAGGCGGCGCCGCCGGAACTCAAGGC
>JBGPUS010000318.1:0-3101 GCA_041491325.1 Nitrospirota bacterium
CAACAAAGAGGCGCAACAGTTCCAGGCACGGGTGGGCCTTATGAAACGAGCCTTTCCTGAAGAGAACTGGCCGGACCTTTCGGATGAACAGCTTTTCTCAAAACCGGAAGACTGGCTTTTAGAAGATCGGCTTTCCAACATACGAACCGCCCAAGCCCTTTCCTCGTTGAATGTGCTTCCTGCAATGAAAGCGAAACTTTCCTGGGAACAGGCACGGCTTCTGGACGAGCGCGCGCCGATATCGATTCTCGTGCCGAGCGGAAGCCGCGTGACAGTGGATTATGCGTCAGGTGAAATTCCCGTGCTTGCGGTAAAACTCCAGGAGATGTTCGGCCTCGCTGATACACCATCGATAGCCGCAGGCAGGGTAAAGGTGTTGCTCCATTTGCTCTCGCCCGCTCGAAGGCCGGTGCAGATCACGCAGGACCTGAAAGGGTTTTGGAACACCGGCTATCAGCAGGTGAAAAAGGACCTCAAGGGCCGTTACCCCAAACATCCCTGGCCCGACGATCCGTGGAACGCCGTTCCTACGCGCCGCACGTCCCCCCGGAAGTAAAAGCTAAGTGACATTTAAAACCTCCTAACCCGGATAAGCCGGAAAACTTCGTAGCCACAGAGGTCACCGAGAACACAGAGAGAATCAAAAAATGGTATTCTTCTAAACTACTTTCAAGCCTTTCTCTGTGCCCTCTGAGCGCTCTGTGGCAAAAATGTTCTTGCCGTTTTGAGTAGAATTTGACCCTTTAGTTACTAAAACACCGGCGGAACTATTCCTTGAATTCCGGCTATTTTTATGTGATAATCGAAACTCGTTATGAAGCTTTCGTCCTCTCGATTCACCAAATTCCCAGGCATTATCGTTTTTGCTCTCTGGCCGGGACTGCTCCTACTCCCGTTTGCCGGGGCAGGAAAAGCGGCACTGACGGTCGCGGCTGCTGCCGCGGTCCTGGTCCTCTGGAAGCTGTTCAAGACCGAAGCGGCCACAGCGTTCAGCCGGGCACTCGTACACGGATTTTCCTCTCTCCAGGCGGCTTCCGCCTCACTAACCGAACATGCGTCTTCTCCCCTTGCTCTCGCGCTCATCATGGTCCTTCTGCTTATCCTCCCGGCGTTCCTGAACGACTACTCCCGCGATATCATGACGTTGACAGGCCTGTACATTGTCCTTGCCCTCGGCCTGAATATCATTGTGGGACAGGCAGGGCTTTTGAACCTCGGGTATGTCGCTTTCTATGCGATCGGCGCGTACACGTACGCCATCCTTTCCACAACCTATGGATTATCCTTCTGGCCGGGTCTTGCGGCGGGCGCATTGTCCGCCGCGGGTTTTGCCGTTCTCCTCGGCTTGCCCACGCTGCGTTTGCGCGGGGACTATTTTGCAATCGTGACCTTGGGGCTGGGCGAGATCACCCGGATCATTCTTATCAACTGGGACGCCATGACCGGCGGTCCGAACGGTATCTCGAACGTGGGCAGGCCGGCCATCGCCGGATACACGCTGCATACGACGTTTGATTTTTATTACCTGGTCCTTGCAATCGTCCTGGTGACCGTGTTTACCATGCGCCGCCTCATGGCCTCGCGCATCGGCAGGGCATGGGTCGCCATACGCGAAGACGAGATCGCGGCCGAGGCCATGGGCATCAATACCTTCCGGCTGAAATTGCTCGCGTTCGTGCTTGGCTCGGCCTGGGCTGGCATGGCCGGCGTTTTTTTCGCGGCGAAGATGGCCTTTGTTTCTCCGGAGAGCTTTACGTTTCTTGAGTCGGTCATGATCCTTTGCATGGTAGTCCTCGGAGGCATGGGGAGTATTCCGGGCATCATCCTCGGAGCGTTTCTTTTAATCGCCCTTCCCGAGGCGTTTCGCGATTTTCAGGACTACCGTATGCTCGCGTTCGGCGCGGCCCTGGTCGTCATGATGGTGTTCAGGCCGCAGGGTTTGATGGGCACGGTGAAAGGGAAATGATTTTTCCGGAACACGAATTACACGAATGAGCGAATATCACGAATGGCGGCAGAGAGATGAATTTTGAGCGACGAAGAAACAAATGACATGAAAAGTGACGAGGTCGTTTATAAAGACTTATCGTACAAAATAATGAAAGCCTGTTTTGAAGTGCATAATGTGTTAGGCCCCGGGTATTCTGAAAAAATATATGAAGAGGCCGTATCAAGAGAATTGCGCCGTGAACGTATTGGTTTTGAACGGCAGCGATTAATTGAAGTCATGTATAAAGGCGAAAAAATCGGAGATTACCGGTTGGATATGGTGGCTGACAATAAAATAATCCTTGAGCTGAAAGCTGTGTCCGAGCTTAATGAAATATTCGAATCGCAGCTTCTTTCCTATTTAAAGGCAACCGGAATGAAGTTGGGAATAGTAATAAATTTCGGAGGAAAACGGGTGGAGTATAAGCGCATACTGAACTAACCATTTGAACAATTCGTTCATTCGTGTCATTCGTGTTCTAAAAAGAATAAATAACGATTTTATGCTATTACTCGAAACAAAAAACCTTACCAAATACTTCGGCGGCCTTCGGGCGCTCGACGGCGTGGACATGCGCGTGGAGCAGGAGCGGATCGTCAGCATTATCGGCCCGAACGGCGCCGGGAAAACGACCTTCTTCAACTGCATTACCGGTATGTATCAGCCGACGAAGGGGCGCGCGTTCTTTCATGACCGGGACATCACGGGGATGCGGCCCCACGAGATCACCCGCATCGGCATTGCGCGCACGTTTCAGAATATTCGTCTTTTCGGCGGGATGACCTGCCTGGAAAACGTCATGGCGGCCGCTCATTGCCGCACCTCCGCGGGTGTGTTCGGCGCGATATTCCGTCCTGGTAAAGTGAAGAGGGAAGAGCGGGACATGAGATACCGCGGGCTGGATATTCTCGCGTTCGTCGGACTGGACGCCAAACACTGCGATTATGCGGCGAACCTTTCTTACGGCGACCAGCGGCGGCTTGAGATTGCGCGGGCTTTGGGCACCGAACCGCACCTCCTGCTGCTGGATGAACCCGCGGCCGGCATGAACCCGCAGGAGACCGGGGACCTTATGCTGCTCATCCGAAAAATCCGCGATAACGGCACGGCA
>JBGPUS010000319.1:0-3079 GCA_041491325.1 Nitrospirota bacterium
CCCTGATCGTGAGGGTGAGCAAACAACGTGAACGCGATGAGCGATTTGATATGGTCAAGCTCTATGTGTTCGGCGTAGACCGTCATTGCCTTGTCCAGCAGCTCTTCTCGCTGGTCTTCGGAGATAATGCCCAGGCGCGCAAGTTTAGAAACAAAACTGAAGGCCTCCGCCGATATCCGCTCTCGTTCTTCCCGGTTCATGGCCCTCATGGGAGCAGGGGCGGTCTTTTTTCTTGCGTCTCCTGCCTCGGAATGGTTCTGCGCGATGGTCTGCATGAGCATCAGCGCGGCATTTGCTTCGTTGATATGGTAGCCGCTGTTGAGCAGCGCCTGCATGATTTTCCCTTCTTCGTCGAACAGATCCTGGGTGTTGCGCACCTGGTCCGCGATGAGCGAGAATAAGTTTATCATTAATTCGTCCAAGAAGCCTCCGGTTTAATCCAAAAATTGAGACCGGAAAATAGACAGCGGAACCTCTATTTTCAGCAGTTCTCTTGCCGTACAAAATACTTCCCTGGAAGCTGTTTTGCAAGTCCTTTTAATTCCAGGTTTATCAGTACGCCGGAGAGCTTCCCGGCGGTGCCGCGGCATTCGTTCAATATTATATCAATGTGCTTCGGCTCGTTCGTGATGCATCGGAATACGTTTTCTTCCTCCTGCGTCAGCGAGGGCAGGGGACGATACCGGACCGTCTGCGTCTTGTCCGGTGTTTGCATCCCCAGTTCTTTCAGAATATCTTCCGTGCTCTCGACCAGCACAGCGCCCTGCTTGATCAAGCTGTTCGGGCCCCGGCTGGTCACTGATCCGATATTTCCCGGCACCGCAAAAAGCCGTCGTCCCTGTTCAAGTGTGTTCTTTGCTGTTATAAGCGACCCGCTGTCCTCGGCGGCTTCGATGATCACCGTCCCGCGCGACAGCCCGCTGATAATGCGGTTCCGTGCCGGGAAGTAGCCTGCCTCCGGTTTCGTTCCGAAGGGGTTTTCGGATATGACCGCGCCTTTGGCGCTGATTTCCTCCATGAGATCTTTGTTCTCCGGAGGGTATGCCATATCGATCCCGCAGCCGAGCACCGCGATGGTCCTGCCTTTTGCCGCAAGCGCGCCCCGATGCGCCTGAGTGTCAATGCCTCGTGCCATGCCGCTCACGATGGTGAAGCTAGCCGAGGCAAGTTCATAAGCGATCCGATGCGTAACGGTCCTGCCGTAGTGCGTCGGCTTTCGAGTGCCCACAAGTGCAACGGCATTTGTGTCTTCCGGCTGGAGCGCGCCTTTTACATACAGGTAATTCGGCGGGTCAGGTATTTTCTTGAGGCGCTCAGGATACGCGGGATCACCCCTCGTCACGACGGCAACATTTGCATCCGCCGCCTTCGCGATTTCCTGTTCCGCATGTTCGCGCCAGGGGAACGTTGTGATGCCCGTGATCAACTTATCGGACAGGCCGTCTACGCGCTTAAGTTCCTCAAGCGGAGCCGAGAGCGCGTGTTCCGGCGATCCGAAATGGTTCACCAGTTTCCGGAACGTGATTCTTCCAACACCAGGAATGCTGCTGAGTCCTATCCAATAGAGCATCGGATCAGTATTATTTCGCATGGGCCGTCCATTGCGCGGTCGCTTTTAGCACTCAAGGGCGAAATTATACAGACTCGGAGAAGATAGTCAAGATTTTTTTTGCGGTTTGTTTGGACTGTACTAAGCAACCATGAGGCAATGAGTCTTTTATCCGCTTTACTTTTCGAAGCATTTATAGTACCTTTTTATACAGACAAGCGCACAGGGTTATCGGCGAATTGTGCGCAACCCAATGGTCTGGTGATACTAAGGGGGGCAGATGATGAAACGATTCATTGGTTCCATGATGCTGTTCTTTGCCGTCCTTCTGGTGTTTACCAGGGGGAATGGGTATGCCGTTCAGCCGCCCGCTGTTGGCGGAGAGTTGCCGGATTTTGAATTGTCAAAACCCGTTGACGCGAATGATAAGGCCTATCTCAATCTTTCCGGCGCAATGCCTTACTTTAGCAGGGGCTCTTTCAAGGTTCCCCAGATCAAAGCGCCGGTAGTCATTCTGCAGGTTTTCAGCATGTACTGCCCCCATTGTCAGGACGATGCGCCTAATGTCAACGCCCTTTACTCGCTGATTGAAAATAACCCGGTAACAAAGGGAAAAGTCAAGATAATCGGGGTCGGGGCGGGGAACAACCCCTATGAAGTGGCGCTCTTCAAGAAGCATTATCAAATCCCTTTTGCTCTTTTTCCCGATGCGGATTTCTCGATCCACAAGAAGCTTGGCGAGGTGCGGACCCCTTATTTCATCGTGCTCAGTATCCAGCCGGACGGCTCCCATAAAATTGTCTACTCGCGTCTTAATTCATTCGGTGATGCCAGTCAGTTTCTTAACATGGTTGTTAAGCTTACAAACCTTAAATAGGAGGTAGATCATGAACCGGCACAAGGGGTTCTTATTCGGTTCTGTTTTCATCATTACGTTCTCTCTTGCGGCAATTAATCCGGCTAACGCCCTTTCCGCAGCTTATAAAGACAACATCTACGATCCCGGCGTCCTCAAACCTGTGGACAGCGTGCTGAAGGTAACAGTAGGGGAAATGGCCCCCGACTTTACCTTGAAAGCCCTCTCCGGAGGGAATGTATCCTTGGGTGACTACCGAGGAAAGAAGAATGTTGTGATTTCCTTCGTTCCGGCAGCATGGACCCCCATCTGTTCCGATCAGTGGCCAGGATACAATATCGCCAAGGATATTTTTGATGAGAATGATGCGATCCTATTAGGAATCACAGTGGACAACCTGCCGACTCTTTTTGCCTGGACGAACCAGATGGGGAAGCTCTGGTTCCCTGTGCTTTCCGATTTTTATCCTCATGGTGCAACTGCGGCGAAATTCGGCGTCCTGCGTTCCGACGGAGTTTCCGAGCGGGCGTTGTTTGTTATCGATAAAAAAGGGATCATCCGATATATCGATGTCCACGACATCAACAAGCGGCCGCCCCTGGATTCCCTTGTCCATGAACTGGAGAAATTAAAATAGCGTGTAGACGATGTTGGGCAGAAAGACGATGCCCAGC
>JBGPUS010000320.1:0-3078 GCA_041491325.1 Nitrospirota bacterium
AGAGCAGGCTACGCACACACGCCCTGCATTCGCGGAAATGCCGGGCGCAGGCAGATGAACACAGATAAACGCAGATGAAAAGCAAAATCAGTATTTTAGTTCATTTGAGCTTTTCGCTCGCCTACAAGGTGATACAAAAATTTGATTATGTTTTTTAATTATCAGTGTTTATCTGTGTTCATCTGTGGTTCCAACAGCCGTTTTTATATCACTCCCACTCAATCGTGCTCGGCGGCTTGGACGATATGTCGAGCACCACGCGGTTGACGCATTTCACTTCATTGATGATCCTGTTGGACATGACACCCATTAAATCATACGGCAGCTTTGCCCAATCAGCGGTCATGCCGTCCTGGCTCGTGACCGCGCGGATGGCGATCACGTTTTCATAGGTCCGCTCGTCTCCCATCACGCCCACCGTCTTGATCGGCAGCAGCACGGCAAAGGACTGCCAGATGTCCTTGTACAAACCCGCCTTTTTAATTTCTTCGATCACAACGGCATCGGCTTCCCGAAGGACCCGAAGTCGCGGCTCGGTCACTTCGCCCAGGATGCGGATGGCGAGACCCGGACCGGGGAACGGCTGGCGATCGATGATATCATCCGGCATCTTGAGCTCGCGCCCGATAGCCCGCACTTCGTCCTTGAAGAGCTCGCGGAGCGGTTCTACCAATTTCAGTTTCATCTTTTCCGGAAGCCCCCCCACATTGTGGTGGGATTTAATGATCGCCGACGGCCCCTTGAACGACACGCTCTCGATAACGTCCGGGTACAGGGTCCCCTGCACAAGGAATTCCGCGCCGCCCGTGTCATGGGCCGCCTCCTCGAAGACTTCGATAAAGGTGTTCCCAATGATCTTTCGCTTCTTCTCCGGGTCCTCCACTCCCTTCAGCTTGTCGAGGAACCGGCTGGAAGCATCGACGTAAATCAGGTTCAGCCCCATGTCCTTGAAGGTCTCCTGGACCTTCTCGGCTTCGCCCTTCCTCAGCACGCCGTTGTTCACAAAAATGCTCGTGAGCTGCTTGCCGATTGCTTTGTTCACCAGGACCGCCGCGACCGACGAATCAACCCCTCCGGAGAGGCCGCAAATGACCTTCTTGTCGCCGACGGTCTTGCGGATTTCTCCCACCGAGTACTCGACGAACGAGGCCATGGTCCAGGACGGGCCGCATCCGCAAATATCGTAGACAAAGTTCCTGAGAATCTGCGTTCCCTGCGGCGTGTGCGCCACCTCGGGATGGAACTGAACGCCGTAAAATTTTTTCTTCTCGTCGGCCATGGCCGCGGTCGGAGAGTTGTCTGTATGAGCAACGGCTGTAAACCCCGCGGGCATCTTTTCGATCCGGTCGCCGTGGCTCATCCAGACGGTAATTCCGGCTCCGGGGTCCGGGGTTCGGGGTCCGGTACTGATTCCGTCAAACAATTTTACGTTGCCGTTGATAACAAGCTCCGCCCTGCCGTACTCGCGCTTTTGTGATTTCGCAACCACGCCGCCCAAGACATGCGTCAGGAGCTGCATGCCGTAACAAATGCCGAGCACCGGCACGCCGAGTTCGAGGTGCGCCTTATCCACAAGCGGCGCCCCGGCATCGTAAACGCTCGACGGCCCGCCCGACAAAATCAGGCCCTTCGGCTTGAACGCCTTGACCTTTTCGAGCCCCGCATTGTACGGGAAAATCTCGCAGTAGACCTTGGCCTCCCTAACCCTGCGCGCGATAAGCTGGGTGTACTGGGACCCGAAGTCGAGGACTAATATTCTTTCGCCATGGATGTCGGACAAAGGATACTCCTTTCAGATAAGAAGGCAGCTCATAGCTCTTGGCTCGTGGCGCTTGAAGGATATTACATCAGGATGTTCACATCTGTCAATTGAAGATTATGCGGAATCAGGGTAGGGAGGATTATTTATAGAGAAAGCTCAGTCTAACCGGCATTGACGGTAAAAATTACCCATTGACAAACAATCATTTGGTTCTTTATACTGTTTCTTAGATGGTTTAAACGATAAATGCCGTGCCGTCGTAACTGCGGCCAGATAGGCCTCCGATAAAACAATTATGAGCGAGACTTTGAATCGTATCCTGCGTCTTATTCAGCGGGCCGAAGTACAAATATCCGACCATGGTTACGACGAACTGGCGGCTGACGGTCTATTCGTTCGAGACGTTATGGCATCGGTCGCTGAAGCGGTCGTTGTCGAAGATTACCCGGACTATCCGAAAGGGCCGTCAGTCCTGGTCTTACAGAAAGACCGAACGGGACGAGCCATTCACGTCGTATGGGGCATTTCGAAGGGCACAGCGTCACCGGCGGTCCTCGTCACCGCTTATAGACCGGACCCGGAACGATGGAGTGATGATTTTATGAGGAGAAAAAAATGACTGCAAAACATTACTCAAAACTCGTGCATGAGAAAGACTATGTGGCGGAAGTAGACGTGGAGTTGATCTATTCCGATGAAGGATGGTCGCCCTATCTCTCCATCGAAGATGCCTACAAACTGGATGACGTCCGCGATGCCCTTAGCCGCGGCGACATAAAGACCGCATCGAAACTGGCGAAGGTCTTCACCCTGACTCCTGTGTCAGCGTAATTCCTGTTTTCTGCGCCTTGGCGACGTTTTGGACGGCGCGAAGGACCGGCCGGTCCCGTTCGGCGGGACGCTGCCAACTTTATTAGGAGCGCCACATTCTGATTATGCTTGAATTCCTGAACATACTCCAGACCATTCTGCTGCTTCTGACCACGGCGGGCGTCGCCTACCTCGTCTACCGGTCCTCGCTCACAACGCGGGGCACAAGAAAGTCCCTGCATTCGAGGCGGCGTGAGGTGTACAACGATATTGTCCGGATATTGACTATGCTGAGCCAGCGGGGCGAACTCCGGAAGGAAGAACTCCTGGACTTTCGAACCCGAACGCATGACGCTGGCCTTCTTTTCGACGCGGAGATCGCCGAGTACATCAATGAGATCTACGCACGGGGCGTAAAGCTCATGAGCACCCATGAGCTTCTGCAAGGGATGGCTCTGCCCATAGGCGAAGAGCGCGACGGGATCACCGTGGAGAACGCGAAGCAG
>JBGPUS010000321.1:0-3059 GCA_041491325.1 Nitrospirota bacterium
CATGGCCACGGACCTCCCCGCAAGCGCCTCGCTCATCCTCGCGGGCCTCGCGGCCGAAGGACAGACAGTCATATCGCGCATCTACCACCTCGACCGGGGGTATGAGAATATCGAACAGAAACTCTCGGCTGTAGGAGCGGACATTAAACGAGTGTGAACTGATTGCGTATTGCATATTTATTAACGGTCTCATAAATACTCTATCCTCTTGACGTAACACTTTACGTCATCCCCGAGCGCTCCTATCGGGGACATGGTTTTAACACCGGATTCCCGATTAGACCTTCGGGAAGGACAGTTTTTTCATCTTGGTGATGGTGTTTCTATTTCGAGACTGTTAATAAATCCGAAAGTGAAGGAACTTCATGAAAATAATTGATTCTCGGCAGCAAGACATTATGACCGAGCTCAAGCGCATTATCAACCGCGGTGAGACGGCGACTGAAGAGGTAGCGACGGCGGTAAAAGAAGTCGTCGAGCGCGTCCGGCGAGAGGGCGACCCCGCCGTGCTCGAGTTCACCGAGAAGTTCGACAAGGTCAAGCTCACGCTGAAAGACATCAGGGTATCACAGCAGGAGATTACGGAAGCGTACTCCCGCGTAGAAGCAAAAAAGGTTGACGCCCTGAAACTCGCCGCGCAAAACATCCGCGCCTTTCATGAGAAGCAGAAGCTCCATTCCTGGGTCAGCCAGGAGGCCGACGGCGTAATTTTAGGCCAGCTCGCGCGCCCGATCCGCAGCGCAGGCGTCTACGTTCCGGGCGGCAAGGCATGTTATCCCTCCTCCGTGCTTATGAACGTCATTCCGGCCACGGTGGCGGGAGTTGAGCATCTGGTAATGTGCTCCCCGGCGCCGGGCGGCAACCTGAGCCCCTATATCCTTGTTGCGGCGGACCTTGCGGGAGTCAGCGAAATCTATAAGATCGGGGGCGCTCAGGCAATCGCGGCCATGGCTTACGGCACGGCGACGATCCCGAAGGTGGACAAGATCGTGGGACCGGGCAATATTTATGTGGCCACGGCAAAGCGGTATGTCTTCGGACAGGTGGACATCGACATGATCGCCGGCCCGAGCGAGATATTGATCATCGCCGACCACACGGCGAACCCCGTTTTCGTCGCATCCGACCTTCTCTCACAGGCCGAACATGATGAGCTTGCGTCCGCACTTCTCGTCACGACCTCGCGAGAACTCGCGACAACAGTAGAGGCGGAGGTTGAACGGCAGCTTGCCGCGCTCGTACGAAAAGATATCGCGCGAAAAGCGATAGACCGGTTCGGAGCTATCGTGATTGCCGGGGACTTGCGAGAGGCTGCCGACATCTCCAACTCCATTGCTCCGGAACATCTGGAGCTGGCCGTGGAAGCCCCGTTCGAACTCTTATCGCAGATAAAAAATGCCGGCGCTATCTTCCTTGGCCACTATTCACCTGAGTCGGTGGGAGATTATATCGCCGGTCCAAACCACGTTCTTCCGACAGGCGGCACGGCACGTTTTTTCTCGCCCCTTTCAACGGACAGCTTTATGAAAAAGTCCAGCCTGATCTTCTATACCCGGGAGGGCCTGGACAAAGTCGGCGAAGCCGTGATGCAGATCGCGGATGTGGAAGGCCTCGAGGGGCACGGCAATACGATAAAAGTAAGAATGGCGAAAAAATGACCGAACGCCGAGGACTACGCGAAAAATTAGCTTAATTTTTCCGCTTTTCTATGTTATTCTGTCGGCACGTTCATGTATTCGCTTATCCTAAAAAAGCAGTCGGACACTGAACAACCGGATTGACATATGATAAAGGCGGATAAATCCTGAAACAGAGCTTCGCCTTTTGCGTGAACTGATAAGCAGGTAAAAATCCGCTGTTATCAGTTTTTTATCCGCTTTTATCCGTGTCAAATGTCGTTTTTAGAATTATAAGGAGACGCACGATGCCTGTAAAATTGAAAACCAAATCCGTAAGAACCAAAGTTGCCGCCGATCCCAAGCTTAAACTCGGCCTGCCCAAGGGCAGCCTGCAGGAAGCCACGTTCAAGCTCTTCAACAAAGCTGGCTACCGCGTACAGGTCGGGGCGCGGAGCTACTATCCGAGCATCGACGATCTGGACATCGAATGCATCATGGTGCGGGCCCAGGAAATGGCCCGGTACGTAGACCAGGGCGTCTTCGATGTCGGCCTCACCGGCAAAGACTGGATCCTTGAGCAAAATGCCGACGTGGTGGAAGTAGCGGAACTCCGGTACGCCAAAGGGGGCCTCAACCCGGTACGCTGGGTCGTGGCCGTGCCCGAGGATTCTCCGATCAAGACACTGAAGGACTTGAAGGGAAAGCACATTGCCACCGAGCTCGTGGGCTATACAACCAGATACTTGAAATCAAAAGGCGTTACCGCCGACATTGAATTCTCGTGGGGAGCAACGGAAGTCAAGCCACCTTTGCTCGCCGATGCAATCGTTGAGCTTACCGAAACAGGCAGTTCGCTGAAAGCGAATAAGCTCAGGATCATCGAGGTGATGCTCGAGTCCACAACACGGATCATCGCGAACAAAAAGGCGTGGAAAGACCCCTGGAAAAAGAAAAAGATCGAGAACATGACCATGCTGCTCCAGGGTGCGCTCGCAGCCGAAGAAAAAGTCGGTCTGAAAATGAACGCTCCCAAAGCAAACCTCAAGGAAATCTGCGGCCTTCTCCCGGCGATGCACGCGCCCACGATATCGCACCAGACGGACCCCGCATGGGTAAGCCTCGAAGTCATCCTGGACGAGAAGCTGGCGCGGAACCTCATCCCGCGGCTCAAGCGCCGGGGCGCCTCGGGAATCGTTGAGTACGCGCTGAATAAAGTGATACCCTGATTCATCCTAAAAACGGCTTTTGGAACCGCAGATAAACACAGATGAAAAGACAAAATCAGTAGTTTATTGCAATCGCATTTAGAATTGTTACTTGTAGGGCAAGGCTTTAGCCTTGCTTAAAGCAACCCTGAAGGGTTGCCCTACAAAATCAAAACAACCACTATGGCGATAATTTGCGCGTTTGTTTTACCTTATTCAGGTTTTCCGCTACCGG
>JBGPUS010000322.1:0-3038 GCA_041491325.1 Nitrospirota bacterium
ACTTTTGTGACGAGCGCCTCGGTATCCCGCGACAGCCTGAATCTACGGCATACCAGCGCGGCTTTTTTTGCGCCGAGACCGTCATGGCCGTGAAACCGGATGTGGCCGTCCGCGTTCGTGAACGTTTCCGGTTTTCCCATGTCATGCAAGAGGCAGGCAAAACGAAGCGCGGCTTTGCGGGTTACGAAATGCTCCAGCTGCTCTTCGAGGTGGGCGAGGACCGAGGCGCAATGTTCAGGCGAGAGTTTGGGCAGGTCGTGCAGCACGCTGTCCAGTCGGTCTGCCGTCTTGATGGAATGTGTCAGGACATCATGCTCGTGATACATCCCCGGCTCGAACCCCCGTAAGGGCTCCAACTCCGGGAAAAGCGGCAAAAACAGGCCCAGCGAGTCAAGGAGCTTGAGATGCTTTTCCGCATTTGTCTCAGCAAGAATGAGGAACAGCTCGTCCCGCACGCGCTCTAGCGACGGGCTGGTAATAAGCCCTGATTTTTCTCGAATCTGTTCAGCGGTTTTGTCTTCAATCGAAAATCCGAGCGTTGCCGCAAACCGGACAGCGCGCAAAAGCCTGAGCGGGTCTTCATCCAGGACCATGGGCTTCACAATACGAATCGACTTGTTCTTTACGTCATTTTGTCCGTGAAACAGATCAATGACCTTTTTAAGAGAGTGCTCTTTGATGAACTCCCGCAAATCCAGCGCCATGGCATTAATGGTAAAATCCCGGCGCCCGAGATCAGCGGCAAGATCAGGCCCTTCGAAGTTCGTAAAATCGAATTGAATGGCGCCTCCATCCGTTTGTTTTATGACACGAGTAATCTTTCGCTCTTCGTCGAGGAAGAAAAAACTTCCGCCTACCCTGTCCGCAAACGTCCGCGCCACGGCTTCTGAACCAGAGGGCATCAACAGGTCGATGTCTTTGATGTCTTGATTCCCGATCAGGAGATCACGGACAGAGCCGCCGACAAGATAGATGCTTTGATGAGTAAGGGGTAGAAGATCGGCAAGAAACGGAGAGGAGCAGATTGTGATCATGGGCGGCATAGAATGCTTATTTAAACGCTAATGGATAGTCCGCGGGTTTCTCTAGCGCCGCTATCTCTATGTCGCAATCAAGTTCTTTCCACCGCAACTGATGGTGCCCGACAACTTTCATCGAATATATTTCCTCCACTATTGCGCTTTTAAATATGGGGTAGTCTTCAAACGAGATGTAATATTCCCTGCCCTCGTGCAGTATCCAAAAACCATTTTTCCCGATATTGGTAACTTCACTGCTCGAAGTGCTTTTTCCACGCGTTTTTAAAATCATTTTGTTTCTCCTCGACGATCTTTGCTATTGCCTTTAACTCTCGCTGAGCAAGATCGTGGTAGTCTGCAAGAGCGACGATCGGCTCCAACCAAAATTTTGCGGTTCCCTCGGCAACCTGTACATGCACATGCATTCTTTTCTCTTCACGACTGTTGAAAAAGAACCGGTATTTCCCATGCACCAGTATGGTTGGAGACATTCTGTTCCTTCTGTGACTGAATTATAACAAATCACTAAAGAATGTACAATTTTTTTGACGCCTCGGCAGACTTTCTTATTACAGATGAAAACTTAGAGCAAGGTCAATGCTCCCCCAGCACCTCTTTGAGCGCCCCCTCATCCCATTCCTTCGTGATAACCACCTCGCCGATCTTCTTCGGCAGAACAAACTTCACTTTGCCGCCTTCCGCCTTCTTGTCGACCTGCATGGTGTCCATGAGTTCGGTCACTGAGGGCTTGCGGCTAAGAGCTAATAGGTCCGTAGGCAAACCATAGGACTTGATAAGCGTCTCAACACGCTCAGGCAACGACGCGGCGCACAAGCCGGTTTTATGCGAGAGTCGCGCGGCGTATACCATGCCGATGGCGACGGCATAGCCGTGGCGCATCGTGTAGTTCTCCGCTGTCTCGACGGCGTGGCCCACGGTGTGTCCGAAATTGAGTATGGCGCGGAGGCCGCCTTCGCGCTCGTCCTTGCTCACCACGTCCGCTTTGATCTCGCAGGAGCGGCGGATGATATGCTCGAGCGCTTCAGGTTCCAGCGCCAGGATCTGTTCGCGGTTCTTGTCGAGATAATCGAACAGACCTTCGTCCGCGATCACGCCGTATTTGATCACCTCGGCCAGGCCCGCCAGGAATTCTTCTTTCGGCAGGGTCTTGAGCACGTCGAGGTCCATGAGCACCTTCTTCGGCTGATAGAACGCTCCGATCATGTTTTTGCCCATGGGATGGTTCACGCCGGTCTTGCCGCCCACGCTGCTGTCGACCATGGCGAGGAGCGTCGTGGGGATTTGGATGAACGGCACCCCGCGCATATACGTGGCCGCCGCAAACCCCGTCAAATCGCCGATCACGCCGCCGCCGAGCGCCACGAGCGCGGACGTCCGGTCAAAACTATTGATGAGGAGCGCGGTGTAGATGGAGTTGGCCCGGTCGAGGGTCTTGTACTGTTCGCCGTCGGGAATTTCCATGGACATGACGAGAAACCCCGCGGCCTTTAAACTGTCAGTGACCCGTTGCCCGTGAAGTTTTTTGACCGTAGGGTTTGTGACGAGGGCGATCCTGTTGCCGAGCCCGAGGCCCTTGATCCGCTCGCCTGCCTGCGCAAGGGAGGCGCCGAGTTCGATATCGTAGCTCCGCTCGCCGAGGCTTACCTTAACAATATGCATGTTTGAGTCTTTCTTTTATCTCGTTGATCACGTCGTCAACAGTTTTTTCCGAGGTGTCGATCACAAGATCGGCCTGTCGATAGAACTGCTCCCGGCTGTCAAGAAGTTCCCTGATCTTCGCCAGGGGGTCCGGGGTCTGGAGCAGGGGGCGGTGCGTCTCCTGCTTGATGCGCTCATAAATGACTTCAGGGCGAGCCGAAAGGCATATCACGATACCGGCTTGCTTGAAAGCCGCGCGATTTTCATCCCGGAGGACCGCTCCGCCGCCCGTGGAGACCACCTGATTCCGCTCGGCCATGACGCGTTGAATTATCCTGGTCTCGACGTCCCGGAAATAAG
>JBGPUS010000323.1:0-2994 GCA_041491325.1 Nitrospirota bacterium
GGGCCGAAGACGGTGGAGCTGCAACTGAAGGCTGCTCAGGCACAGACTCGGCGCCACTCGCTTGCGAGAACGCGTTAAGTGGCAGGTGAAGGACAAGCGCCAGGAAGAGCGTCAATAATGCGGGTTTTATCGTCATAGACGGGGTTATCTGCAAGTGCCCCTATTGACTTTCAGGATACTACCTGTCATACTATTGACAAGTGGTGCCAGTCACAAAGACGTGCGTCCTTGTGGCTTTTTTATTGCTTCGATGCAAAGCTCACCAAGGGGAAACGATGCAAAAACAAAGCTACATGGAAAAGCTGGAGCGAAGGAGATCAACGATGCTCGCGGCAGGCTTGATCTCGGAACGGTACCCCAGGGTCGCAAGCATTGTGTTCCGCATGACCTATTATCAAAAAACGTCCGACCCCGTTCTCATGATTCGAACGGTCAATTATCTCCCCACCGATTACGCCTGTTTCCGAATGGATTGCATGCGTGAAGAATGCATGAACGGCGGTTTTGAACTTGCTCCGATAATCGACGGCCTGGTCAAGAGCAATAAAAAAACAGTAAAAGGCAAAATAGCATGCAACGGTAAAAGCGACACGCTCCGCCTCGGTCATGCCAGCATCGCATACGAAGTCCTTATTCAGTATAACAAACAGCCCAAATAGTATTCACCTTTTCTTTGCAGCCCGCAGAACGCCTCTTTATCTATAGCGTAACGCCGAATCGGCCTTCAGTCAAGCCGCGTTACTCAGGGCTCCGCGCCGGGTATCGCGTAGGTCACGGGAAAGGGAAGTTCGAGAACAACCCGTGTGCCTTTGTCCGCGGACACGGCCACCCTCCCCCCTACTTCCACGGCCCGTTTTTTCATATTCGGCAGGCCCCTGCCGACGCTCCCGTTATCACCCCGTCCGATCCCGTCGTCCTGGATTGTGAGAAGGAGTCCGCGCTCGGTAATGTGGAGCAGAACCATGACGGATTTCGCGTGCGAGTGTTTTATTATGTTCGTCAACGCCTCTTTATATATCCGGAAGAGATTCATCCAGAGAAGGCTACCGAGCTCTTCGGGGACGTCTTCCACCGAGATCTCGGCTGAAAACCGCATATGATGCGGCTTGACCAGAGCGGCCCCCAGGCTCCTCAGTTCCGCCGCCAGCGCCGCCCAACTCAGTTCCTTCGTGTCAAGACTCTGCATAAAACTGCGTATCTCAGAGACCCCCTCCCGTGAAAGCAGCGAAATGGTCGCGAGCGTCTTTTTGACGCTTTCGAGCTCAGTCGCCGTCTGCGCCAGCTCCGAGAGAATGCTGATATTGGTCGTTATACCGCCGATGCCGTCATGGAGGTCCATCAGCATCTTTTCCTTTTCCAGAAGATGTCTCTGCTCCTTCGCAATCCGCTCCTCGACCTGAGCGCGATATTCCCGTAGTCGGCCCTGCATATGGTCGAAAGACCCGGCAAGATCGGCGATCTCATCGTTCGTACGCACGTCGATTAACGAATCGAACTTTCCTTCGGAGACTTCCTGCGCAGCCGCGGTAAGCCGTTTAAGCGGGGACGTGATCCTGCGCGATAAAAGAACCATGAGGCCTGTCCCGACAAGTGCGAGCAGGGACGTAAACAACGTCGCGGAAATAATGAGCTGATGAATGCGTTTCTGGAGACCCTCTTGGGTAAGCCCCAACCGCAAATGGCCGATAACGGTCCGCTCGTGACTTGCCGGATTGCCCACGAAGAGGACGTCCTTCATATCGGCAACGCTGACAATCGGGCTGATGATCTCGAGATACTGCTTGCCGTCCTGCTCATCAACAAGGTCCCGATGAACAATCCCGCCCGCATTCACGTCAATCGGAAGGACTCCCTTCGGCAAGCCCCCTGCTCCTCGAAAGACCCGGGACGCGAGCACATGACGCTGTTGGTTCGTAACGGACACGTAGGCGATGTCGGAGTCCGTGGAAAGGCCCCCAAGCACGGGGAGCAGCGAGGCCTGACTTTCGGTATAGATGCCGAACTCGCAATTCCTGGCGGTCGTTTCCGCGATGGTCTTGCCGTGGTTCAACAGTTCCTGGTAGTAATTCGTAATTTCCAGCCGGAGCATGAACAGACAAATGCCTGCCGACGTTGCGAGTATCAGCGCGATCGTAAGAATATTGAACTTTGCGGCGAGGCTGAACCGCTTTTTAAACCGCATGAGGCTCATAGTCCCCTCAGTAAACGTTCCGGGCTTTTTCCGCGAGCTGTTCGGAAATAGTGATCTTTATTTGCTCCGCGGTCTTCAGGTTCACGGAATAGAGCACTTTCCGCGGCGTGGATGAATGGATTGCCTTTGCCGGCGTCCCCCGGAGGACCTGCGCGGCCATCTCGCCGCACTGGCACCCGAGGTCGCTGTAATCCCAATCAAGCGCATAGAGCGCGCCCGCCCGCACCCATGCGTCGGAAGGGCCGACGAACGGTATCTTGTTTCGGAATGCGAACAAAAGAATGTGCTTCGCCATCTGAGGAGACAAGGTCAACGCGTCGGCAAGGCCCCACAGAGCATCAACTCTCCGCGACAGCGCGGTGAGGGCAGAGGGAATGTCCTGGGGAGTGTACACCGCGACGGCATCCAGGCTAAGCCCCAAGCGGCGCGCGGCACGGGCGGCGTCTTCGACGCGCTTTTTATTTTCGCCG
Organism: Nitrospirota bacterium; assembly: GCA_041491325.1. Lineage (GTDB taxonomy): Bacteria > Nitrospirota > UBA9217 > UBA9217 > UBA9217 > JBAZLV01. The sequence goes on from JBGPUS010000323.1 coordinate 2,662, forward strand.
GGATTGTAGATGACGCCGATGGTTTTTGCCCGCGGAAGGATTGTCTTCAGCCATCCGAACTGTGTTTCGAGCGGAAATTCGAGTCCCACTCCGGTGGCATTCGGGGCCTTGACGATGGCATCCGGCCGCAGAACCAGGCAGGAAACAACCGGTATCTCAGGGGCGTTTTGGGCCGCCGCCTGCATTCCGAGCGAGCCCAGGGCTAAAATTGCGCGCGCTTTGCCCTGTTTGATTTTCTGTATCGCCAGGTCCGCCTGGGCCACGTCACCGTCGAGGCGATACACCTCATACTCCACCCGAATGCCCTGCCTGGCGAGGTAATCCCGGAACCCC
>JBGPUS010000324.1:0-2992 GCA_041491325.1 Nitrospirota bacterium
CAAAGCGATGCCGAAAAGCGCGGAAACCGCTACGACAAGCAGCAGCGAAGACGTGCCTATCTCGTCCACCTGCTCCAGAATTCGTGCTTCTCTGCGTTTCTTGCGGTCCGAAAGGACGATGATTAACTGGACAAGAGTCTCCCGGAACAGGTAATACAGGCTCGACAGGTCCTGGAGGAACGTTATAAATACTTTGCCGACATAACCGAAGAGGTTTTTCACACGCCACCCAGAAGGAGTCTATAGACTCTTAATCGCGTCGTCGATCGTGGGGAATATTTCGAACACGGTTGCAAGCCGCGCCAGTTCGAATACGTCCCTGACCGGGGGGCTCAGTTCGACAAGTCCGAGCCGGGCGCCCTTTTTCCGGCACGTTTGCATGACCTCGACGAGCGTCGCAATCCCGGAACTATCCATATACCGCACCTGCGACAGATCGATGAACAGCGCCTTCATGCCGGAGGCGCCTTGCTTGAATAGTTCTCCCAGGGCATTTCTCACATCGGAAGACGTGTTCATGTCCACGTCGCCTTTCAGCTTGAACAAAAAGCCGGCGGCGATTTTCTCGGAAGCGATCTCTATCTTCATGGGATGGACCTCGCGGTACGCAATTATCGCCTTTTCTTCATCAGGGTCAGCACTGTTCCGGCCGCACGTCCTGTATCATACGAGACTGAGTCGAATACCGCGGCCAGAAAATGCGTGCCGAGCCCGCCCGGACGGATGTCATCGAGCTTCCTCGGAGCGATTTTTGCAACATCCGGCTTTTTGCCCGTGTCGGTCAGTTCTACCGTAATTTTTTCGGGCATGAGCTCTACGTTCAGGGCAATCGTCTTAGCGGCATCGCCCTCGTAAGCATACTTGATGATATTCGAACAGGCTTCATCCACTCCAAGCACGATCTTCCGCGCTTCTTTTTTCGGAAAACCCGCTTCAAGCGCAATCGGATAAAGCGCGCTCCGTATCACATAGAGATACTTCGGGTGGCTCGGGACCGTGAGCGTGACCGTTTCTTTCATGGAAGCGCCCCAAAACAGACCAGCGTCATATCATCATGCTGCGGGCTGAGGCCGGTGAACCGGTTGACGTCTTCTATGATCGCGGCCTGCAAAGGGTCGGGTCCCGGGGGGCTCTTTCGGAGGCACGCGTCAAAACGCTCATAACCGTACAGCTCTTCCCGCGCATTCATGGCTTCGACGATGCCGTCCGTATACAGGATCATCGTTTCGCCATGATTCAGTGTCATGACCTCCTGGCTGAACTGCATGCCCTCTAAAATGCCCAGGGGAGAACCACCGGAGGCCGGGAGTTTTTCGACCGACCCGTCCGCTTTTTTTATAATCGGCGGCAGATGGCCGGCATTCGCCAGAGTAAGCTTCCCGGTGCGGGCTTCAAGCTCGACATAAAGCAGCGTGGCGAACATCCCGCGCCTGCTCCTTCCGGCAAGGAGGTCGTTCAGTTTCCGTAACGCGGCCGCGGGATCTTTTTCCGTAAAGGCAAGCGTTCTGAGGTCGCTGCCCAGCTTCGCCATGAAAAGCGCCGCGGGCACGCCCTTGCCGGAGACGTCGCCGATCACGATCCCGATCCTGTCACGGTCGATATGAATGAAGTCGTAAAAATCTCCTCCCACTTCCTGGGCCGGGGTGTAATGGGCGCTGAATCTATAGCTCGTGAGCTCCGGCAATTTCTGGGGCAGGAAGCTCTCCTGCACGGTGCGGGCGAACTCCATGTCCTTGACCAGCCGTTGCCGTTCCATGAGGCTCTTGTGCATTTTCGCGTTGTCGATGGCTATTGCGGCCAGGCTGCAAAGCGCGATGAACAATTCGAGGTCATCGGCGTCAAACGGCTTATCATCGAGCCGGTTAATCACCTGCGCCACGCCGGTGATGCGGTCTCCCACTTTGAGGGGGACCGTGATCATAGACTTCGTGCGGTAGCCCGTGGCTTCGTCGTGGGCGCGGTGGAACTTGGGATGGGTGTACGCGTCTTCCAGCAGAAGCGGTTTCCCGTCTTGCGCCACCGAACCCGCGATTCCCTGTCCCAGTTTAAGCCTGAATTCCTGTTTGAGCTTTTCACCAACCGCGCCGAGAGCGACCTCATAGACGAGCTCGTTCGTCTTGTCGTCGATCAACATAAGGCTCGAGGCGTCGGCGTTCATCACCTGTTTGGAGATGACCATAACATTCTCGAGAATCTGGTCCAGATTGAGCGACGAACTGATGAGCCCGTTCACCTCGATAAGCGTGGAAAGCCGCTTAACTTTTTGCTCAAGCCGAACGGTCGCGGAGGGCTTTCTCATATGTTAAAAATAGCACAAGAGACCGAGAGCGGTCAATGGGAAAGTGCAAGGAACGAGATGGGCGAGGGAAGACCGATAGACGATGGATGACCGTTCGCTTCGCTCACTGGGGCGATAGACAATATATGTATCCCTCATCCCTCATCCCTCATCCCTCGATCTTTCAACGCCCGTATTCTCTCCACCACGGGAGGGTGTGAATAATAGACCTTCGCATAGAGAGGATGAGGGTGCAGGTTGGAAAGGTTCTCATGCGAGAGTTTCACCAGGGCGGACGCCATGGCATCCGGTCTTTGTGTGAGTTCCGATGCAAACCGGTCCGCCTCCCGTTCATCCCTTCTCGAAAGATACGAGAACAACGGCGTGACCGGGAACATAACGAGAGAAGCCAAAAACCCGATAATGACCATGCGGGCAAAAAATGACGCCTCGGTCAGACCTACCAGGCGCGGCAGCCCTTCCCAGGAAAGAAGATGCGAGGCCAGAAACAGGCCGCAGAAGGCCATGGCCTCGCTTTGGACGATTCGCTTAAGCACATGCCGCTTCTTCCAATGGCCGACCTCGTGGGCAAGGACCGCGAGAATCTCGTCATGACTCATCTGTCCTAGCAGGGTGTCGAACAGGACTATCCGCTTGACCCGGCCGATGCCGGTAAAATATGCATTCGAGTGACGGCTCCGGCGGGAAGCGTCC
>JBGPUS010000325.1:0-2991 GCA_041491325.1 Nitrospirota bacterium
ACTATTCCGCTGATTTGGAAAGCAGGGACATTGATCTTTCAAAATTCGATTCAGTGGCCGGCCTGCGGTTCGGCGGAGAGTCCAGGATAGAGATCCACACTGCGGGAAGTTTCGACCATCCTAAAGTAAAAGCGACCCTCGCAGTCGATGAATTGACCTACCGCTCGGTTCCTCTCGGTGGTCTGCGCGGGCAGGCGGAAATTAAAGACGGCGCACTCTCCGTAATTTCCGGTCTCTCGGAAGAGCGCGCACGCCTGACGCTGCAATGGACGCTCCATAAACCGTATGCCTGGACAGCCACTGCAAAGATCAAGGTTGAAGGGCTCGATCCGTTTCTTTTGGCAGGCAGGCAGGGCCTTGCGGACAGAGTAAAACTCGGCGCGGACGGCGCCATAAATGCCCACGGCCAGGGCACGACGCTGTCCGCTCTTTCCGGCGGGGCGTTGTTTCAGCGGCTCAATCTTCTCATCGGGGACTATCGGCTCGATAATGAGTCGGAAGCGGCCGTAACCGTTGAGTCGGGAAGGCTTGCGGTCTCCTCACTGAATTTTGCCGGGCCGGGCACCCGGATCAATGTCAGCGGCTGGGCAAAGCTGCTCTCCAAAATGGATTTGACGTTTCTGGGGACCGCGAATCTTTCGCTGCTGAAACTGATGTATGGTGAAGTCGAACACGCCGCCGGAACAGCGGACGTTAAATTGACGGTTAAAGACGATTGGAACAACCCTGATGTTGCGGGCGAACTGCGCCTTCAGGACGGCGCCGTAAAAATAAAAGACGTTCCGCAGCGCTTTTCGTCGTTGAACGGAAAGATTTCTTTCACACAGGGGAAAATCGTTACGGATTCGCTGGCGGGCGTAATGGGCGGTGGAGCGCTCGGCGTGTCCGGCTGGGCGCAACTGTCGGGTTTCGCGCTTCAGGACTTTTCCGTCAAGGCGTCCGTCGACAATGTGACGGTCCGTTACCCCGAGGGACTTACGTCGACGTTGTCCGGAGACATCTTTTACGACGGAGATGCGTCCGAACAGTCTCTCTCGGGGGACATTACGATTAAACGCTCGCGATACGACAAACGGATTGAATGGAAAAGCATGTTGGTGGACATCGGCAGAGGGCTCTACCAGAAAAAGAAGACCGAGATCGGCTGGATAGGTGAAACGCAGATTAATGTGCGCTTTCACGGCAGCGACGATATTTTGTTTCAGAACAACCTCGCCAAAATGCCGCTCGATGTGGACGTGTTTTTGCGCGGAACGGTAAACCATCCGCAGCTGCTCGGTAGGATCGAAGTGCGTAAGGGCACGGTGTTCTTCCGCAAGAACGAATTCCATATCATCCATGGGGCGGCGGATTTCATCGATCCCGGCCGGATGAATCCCGTGATCGATATTCAGGCGGAAACCCAGGTGCGGGAATATCAGATACGTCTCGCCGTTACCGGCACGGCCGATCATGCCGTGGTTACGTTCATTTCCGAGCCACCGCTCACGGACGCGGATATTTTGAGCCTGCTTGCCCTCGGCAAGCGTGGGTCGGAACTTAAAGGAAAGGAAGGCGGCGTGGGAGTGGGTGAAGCCGCGTCGTTCGCGTCAGGGCAATTCCAGGACGTTTTCGAGCGCCGGGCGCGGAGCCTTACCGGTTTCGACCGGTTTCAGATCGATCCGTACGTCAACAAAAACGATACGTCCGTGCCGCGCGTAACCATGAGCAAGGAGATTGTTCAGAACAGGCTGTACGTCACCTATTCGCAGAATGTGGGGGCCTCCACGCCGGAGCAGATGTTTCGAATTGAATACATTCTGAACAGACATTTTTCGCTTGTAGGAGACAGGGACGAGCAGGGGAGCAACGGGGCGGATATTAAGTATCGGTTTGAGTTTAAATAAATGCGGGCTGATTTGCACTGACAAAAAGGCTGACGTATCGTGCTTTTTCATAGCTTTTATCGGCAGTGATCAGTGTCAAAGCCTCTGCTTCTGTACTCTATTTTCGTTAGGTCAGTGCGCCTCATCCCAGTTTTTGCCCACGCCCACATCCACCTTGATCGGCACCGAGAGCGTGAGCACGCCTTCCATCTCTTCCCGGACCAGGGTCTTCATGCTCTCGAGTTCTTGGTCCGGCAGCTCGAACACCAGTTCATCATGCACTTGGAGGATCATCTTTGATCGTAGCCTCTCCCGCGCGAGACGCGCATGGATATTGATCATGGCAAGCTTGATGAGGTCGGCTGCCGTGCCCTGGATCGGTGTATTAACCGCCATGCGTTCACCGAAGCTTCGCACGGAGGCGATGGATGATGCAAGCTCCGGGATGAAGCGGCGCCTGTGGAACATCGTTGAGACAAAGCCGGTTGTCTTGGCGTCCTGGATTGTCTTGTCGAGGAATTCCCGGACCCCGGGATATTGGGAAAAATAGGTGTCGATATACCGTTTCGCTTCGGAATTTGAAACGCCGAGATCCCGGGCAAGACCGAAGGCCGAGATGCCGTAGATGATTCCGAAGTTCACCGCTTTTGCCTTGCGCCGCATTTCGGAAGTGATTTCGTCCGGCGCGAGCCCGAATATTTCCGAAGCCGTGCGGGTATGAACATCTTCGTCACGTTTAAAGGTCTCGATCAGGCCCGGATCGTTGCTCATGTGCGCGAGCACGCGCAGTTCGACCTGGGAGTAGTCGGCCGAAAGCAGGCTGGCGCCGGGCTCCGCGATGAACGTCTTGCGGATTTCCCGTCCTACCTCGGTCCTAATGGGAATGTTCTGGAGGTTCGGATCGCTGCTCGACAGCCTGCCCGTGGCGGCCACGGTCTGGTTTAACGACGTGTGGAGCCGGTGGGTCTTCGGGTTCAGCATGAGAGGCAGCGCGTCGACATAGGTGGACTTGAGCTTCGACAACGACCGGTATTTGAGTATCTCAGCGGGTAAGGGATGGACGCGTCCCAACTCTTCGAGCACGTCAACATCGGTGGAAAATCCGGTTTTCGTCTTCCTCAGCGGC
>JBGPUS010000326.1:0-2977 GCA_041491325.1 Nitrospirota bacterium
CTCGCTCGGAAAATCGATCGCGCGGGCGCTCGGCCGCGAATTCGTCCGCATCTCGCTCGGCGGCGTGCGGGACGAGGCGGAGATCCGCGGCCACCGCAGGACCTATGTGGGCGCGCTTCCCGGCAGGATCATTCAGGGCATTAAGACCGCGGGCAATAATAATCCCGTATTCATGCTCGACGAAATCGATAAGATCGGCGCCGATTTCCGGGGCGACCCGTCTTCCGCGCTGCTTGAAGTACTCGATCCCGAGCAGAACAACAGCTTCAGCGACCACTATATCGGCCTTCCGTTCGACTTGTCGCGCGTCATGTTCATCACTACAGCGAACATGACCGATCCTATCCCCGGTCCGCTCAAAGACCGGATGGAAATTATCCGTCTCTCGGGCTACACGGAACAGGAAAAGCTCGGCATTGCCAAGAGCTATCTGATTCCGAGGCAATTGACCGAACACGGCGTTACGGCAAAGAATATCAGCATTCCGGACAAGACGATTTTGCAGGTGATTGCGCAGTACACGCGCGAGGCAGGCGTGCGTAATCTTGAACGCGAGCTCGCCCATCTCTGCCGCAAAGTGGCGAGAAAGGTCGCTGAAGGAGAGACGGGCCTGTTCACGATCACGCCGCAGAACCTTCACACGTATCTGGGCGTTACGAAGTTCCTTCCCGAGGTCGAACGAGAGAAGGATGAAATCGGCGTCGTCACGGGGCTGGCCTGGACCGAAACGGGCGGCGACATTCTCTATATAGAAGCGACGACCATGCGGGGCAAGGGAAACCTCACCCTGACGGGGCATCTCGGCGACGTAATGAAGGAGTCGGCGCACGCGGCACTCACGTACGTGCGCTCCCGGGCGGGGCTGCTCGGGATTTCACCGGACGTATTCGGAAAAACAGATGTCCATATTCATGTGCCGGCCGGCGCCATTCCGAAGGACGGACCGTCCGCGGGCGTCACCATGTCCACGGCCCTGGCCTCGGTCTTCACGAATGTGCCGGTCAGGAAAGACCTTGCGATGACCGGGGAGGTCACGCTGAGAGGAAGGGTGCTTCCGATAGGCGGGCTCAAGGAAAAAACGCTCGCGGCGCGCAGGGCCGGCATCACGACCGTCATTATTCCCAAGGAGAACGAAAAGGACCTGGAGGACATTCCGAAGTACGTACGGAAGGACATGACGTTTATTCTTGCCGAAACCATGGATGATGTGATCTCCAATGCGCTTCGCAAAAAACCGATTCGCCGGGTTGCGCATAAAATGAAGCCGGGCAGGTCGAGGGCAACGCATTAATGGAGCAGGAGCCGGGAGCCGGGATTCAGGAGTCGGTAGGGAAGCATATAATACATGAGACTGTCTGAGTTAGGCGAATTCGGATTGATCCGGAAAATTCAGAAACGTTCTTCCCTGAAGGCGCCCGGCCTTGTGGTCGGCATCGGGGACGATGCCGCGGCACTCACGGTATCGTCGCAAACGCTTCTCCTGGCCACGACAGACATGCTGATCGAGGACATACACTTTGACCTCGCCTATACGGACTTCTATTCGCTCGGCTGGAAGTCCGCCGCGGTAAACTTGAGCGATATCGCGGCCATGGGAGGCAGCCCCCGGTTCTGCCTGACGTCGCTCGGGATCCCGCCTCGAATCGCCGTTGAACAGATTTCAGAATTCTACCGTGGGTTCCAGAAACTGCTTTCCATCCATAAAACGGTTTTAGCGGGCGGAGATACCTGTAGCACGCGGCGCGGCCTCGTCATCAGCGTCACGGCCCTCGGCGAAACCCTGAAAAAAAAGGCCTTGACCCGGTCAGGAGCGCGCCACGGAGACAAAATTTTTGTTACCGGAACGCTGGGGGATTCGGCCGCTGGGCTGGAGCTGTTGAGAAGCAGGGGAAAGGGTCCAGGGGCCAGGGGCCAGGGGTCAGGAGACTCAGCCCTCAGTACTCAGCACTCAGTACTGACGCAAAGGCACCTTCGGCCCTCGCCGCGTGTGAAGGAAGGTCTCGTGCTTGCCCGTTCCGGGTGCGCCAGTTCAATGATTGATATCAGCGATGGGCTTTCGTCCGATCTGTCGCACATCTGTGAGCAGAGTAAAGTCGGAGCGCTTATTTATGCCGCGAAGATTCCTTTTTCACCGCAGCTTGCGAGCGCGATGATTCACCTGAAAAAAGCTCCCCTTCACTATGCGTTGTCGGGAGGAGAGGATTACGAGTTGTTGTTCACCGTGCCGCCGAAGCGTGTGAAGCGGTTGCAAGCCCTGAACCTTGCCGTAACGGAGATCGGGGAAGTAACCCGCGGGCGGGCGCAATATATCGTCGATGAAAAGAATGGAAAGAAAAAGCTCAGGCCGACCGGATATAATCACTTTGCCGGTTCCACATCCTAATATCCTTAATCCGTTATTCCCGAACAGTTCTATCGGGAATCTGGTTTTTCTTTTAACACCGTATCCCCGACAAGGGCATTTGGGGATGACAAGCTTTTGGTTGCGGTTGGTGACCGCGCTATGAAGAGATATATCAGGGACCGGTTTCATTTTATCATTAAGCTGAATGATCAGCCGCATAAGCTGGCGCTTGCTTTTGCGCTTGGCATTTTCATCGCATTTACGCCGACCATCGGACTGCACTTGATAAGTTGTCTTGTTTTGGCCTGGGCCCTTCGCCTCAGCAAACTCGTCATTATTACCGCTTCGTTTGTCAATAACCCCTGGACCATAGTTCCCTTGTACGGGTTCTGCATTTGGTTCGGCATGAAAATTACCGGCTCTGATATCGCCGTTCCCCGGATTGCGTGGAATGAACTCACCTTTTCAAACTCATACCTCATACTCAAGCCGTATCTCTGGTCCTATGTGACGGGAACGCTGATTATCGGCGCGATTTCCGCGTTCCTTTCCTATTTCCTGTTCTACCGGGCTGTTGTTCGCTACCGAAAAGTGGAAACGTTGCCGGCGGACGATGAAGGCAGCCGGGGGAGA
>JBGPUS010000327.1:0-2967 GCA_041491325.1 Nitrospirota bacterium
GTTCATCCGCGGTCCAATCCGCTTTTAGTATTATGCCGAAATTCAAGATCGTATCAGGATTCAAACCCACAGGCGACCAACCGCAGGCCATCGAAAAGCTGACTGACGGCGTCACAAAAGGGCTCCCGCACCAGGTCCTGCTCGGGGTCACGGGCTCGGGCAAGACTTTCACGATAGCGAACATCATCGAGAGGGTCCAGAGGCCCGCGCTGGTGATCGCCCATAACAAGACGCTCGCGGCACAGCTTTATAATGAGTTCAAGGAGCTTTTTCCCGAGAACGCCGTTGAATATTTCGTCTCTTATTACGATTATTACCAGCCCGAAGCGTATCTGCCGACCACGGACACGTACATCGAGAAGGACTCCTCCATCAACGAACAGATCGACCGCATGCGCCACGCCTCGACCACGGCGCTTCTCGAGCGGAACGACGTCATCATTGTTGCCTCGGTTTCGTGCATCTACGGTCTGGGCTCGCCCGAGGCGTATCACGGCATGCTGCTTTTTCTCGAACAGGGCCAGCACATCGAGCGGCACGACATTCTCCGGAAGCTTGTGGACATCCAGTATTCCCGGAATGATTTCGATTTCCAGCGCGGTACCTTTCGCGTGCGAGGAGACGTGGTGGAAATCTTCCCCGCGTCCTATGAGAACACGGCAATCCGCGTCGAGCTGTTCGGCGATGAGATCGACGCCATCGTGGAATTCGACCCCCTCCTCGGCTCGGCGCTCCGAAAACTCGAAAAAATCGCCGTGTATCCGGGCAGCCATTATGTGATTCCAGAATCACGGATGAAGGCCGCCATCGACGGCATTCACGATGAACTGCGCGACCGGCTCCAGTATTTCAGAAAAACAAACAAACTTCTTGAGGCGCAGCGCATAGAACAACGCACGATGTTCGACCTCGAGATGATACAGGAGATGGGCTACTGCCACGGCATCGAGAATTATTCGCGCCATCTTTCGGGCAGGGCCCCGGGCGAGCCGCCGCCCACGCTGCTCGATTACTTTCCAAAAGACTATCTCCTGTTCGTCGATGAATCCCACGCCACGGTTCCGCAGATCGGAGGAATGTATAACGGCGACCGGGCGCGCAAGACCACGCTGGTGGATTACGGTTTCCGGTTACCCTCGGCGCTCGATAACCGGCCGCTGAATTTTCAGGAATTCGAAGAACGGGTCGGCCAGACCGTGTACGTTTCGGCAACGCCGGCGGCTTTTGAAATCGAGAAGAGCGGCAGCAGGATCATCGAACAGGTAATCCGGCCGACCGGCCTCACGGACCCGCAGATCACGATTCGTCCCGCCAAGGGGCAGGTGGACGATCTGCTGAACGAGATACGGAAACACGCGGAAGCGCACGAACGCGTGCTCGTTACGACCCTTACCAAGCGCATGGCGGAGGACCTGACGGAGCATTATAAGGAACTGAACGTGAAGGTGGCCTACCTCCACTCCGATATCGACACCCTTGAACGGGTCGACATCATCCGCGATCTCCGTTTGGGCAAGTACGACGTGCTCATCGGCATCAACCTCCTGCGCGAAGGCCTGGACATCCCCGAGGTCTCGCTGGTCGCCATCCTGGACGCCGATAAGGAGGGGTTTCTCCGGTCCGCGCGCTCGCTCATCCAGACCATGGGCCGCGCCGCCCGAAACGTGAACGGCGAAGTGGTCCTCTATGCCGAGACGATTACCGATTCCATGCGGACCGCCATCACGGAAACGAACCGGCGCCGCACGGTGCAGGAGGAGTACAACAAGAAGCACAAGATTACGCCGCAGTCCATCAAGAAAAACATCCAGGCCACTCTCCGCACCGTGTACGAACAGGACTACTTTACCGTGCCGCTTGCAGCGGAAGAGGCCGGCGAATATGTCCCGACCGTGAACATACCCGCCCTCATCTCCTCGCTGGAGAAACAGATGCGCGCGGCCGCCAAAGAATTGGATTTCGAGACCGCGGCCCAGTTGCGCGACAAGATTAGGTCCTTGCAGAAGCAGGAAATTGCGGTAGGGGTGAAAGTGGAGTAAAAAGCGCCCGGCTTTTTTCGTCCTTATTTTCAAACCTGCCATCAATATCTGAAGAGTCTCTTGACAACGTTACTGTAAATCAAAACGCACCCTAAAGGGGTGCGGCTACATTCGATATAAAGAAACGGTTACAACGTCTTGTGCCGCGGGCTAAGTGCCCAGTGGTTATGAGTGCGGAGCGCGATTGCAGGGTATTAGCCTGCGTAAAACAGTTTTCCAGCGGCCTTCTAGTACTATACTATTCTTTTCGGCAATGCCTGCCCAGTTGTTCAAACATTTCGTGACAGAAAAATAGCTGACGCAATCAGTTTCATAATTGCGATACAATTAAATTAAAGACCCTTAGATAAAAACGCCGTCGCGGACCCGAAACACATGAAGGTTCTCGCAAAAAATAATCAAGAGGCCGGGGTTGTGCCTAATAAGGCTGCGGGGCGCTAGGTTCGGCAGCTATTTGAGCTTAACATGCCTGATAAATCGTCGGTGCATGACTAACTATTAATCACGTGCTTAATTTATGGCCTGGCGTAATGTTAAAATCCGGCGTTCCCGCAGGATTTATGAAATGATTAAAGTAATAAAATCAGCACGTTGCGAGCAGAATTTTGTGCCGGATATTGTGGCATATGCCTTGCAAATAGTCATAGCGATGAAGTTGTTGAGAGACAACTTTCAGAAAGCTCCGGAGGCTTTCGTTAGATGTACCTGCCTCGCAATAAGGCAGGAATCAGAGTAGAAAAAGGGGAGGAAAGTCATGAAAAAAATATTTTCAGTACTGTGCGCCGCGTTGCTCGCGGGCACGGCAGCAACGGCAACACCGGTTTTCGCTGAAGAAGCAAAGGGTCTCAAAGCCGATGACGTGAAGAACGCGCTCGGCATGAGCATCTATCTGCAGGGCGGGTATACGTACAATTTGAATGATCCGGCA
>JBGPUS010000328.1:0-2960 GCA_041491325.1 Nitrospirota bacterium
AAAAAACCCCACTTTGCGGCGAGCTTCTCGTTCAGGATATTTTCGGGCTTGACCCACTGTATCTCCAGGTAATGATTGCCGGAGCCGAGCGTGCCGATCTGGTTATATCCCCGCTCCACCGCGCGGTGTGAGACAGTCGCCTTGTCCGCCCAGTCCGCCTTGCCGTGCAGTTCGGTCCGTTCCAGGTCTTCCTTCCAGCCGTAGCCTTTGCGGACGGCCCACTCCGCGCCCTGCATGGCCACCTCGTTAATAAACTCTTCTTTCGACAGGGAAACGAACCCCCGGCTGCCGACTCCGGCCGGTACCCGATGGAAAAGTTTGTTTACCAGGGTCTTTACATGCGGCATGACTTCTTCGCGCGTCAGGTTCGTGAGCGCCAGGCGCATGCCGCAGTTGATGTCGAACCCGATCCCGCCGGGCGAGATGACGCCGCCTGCATTCACGTCAAAAGCCGCAACACCGCCGATCGGGAACCCATAGCCGCTGTGGCCGTCGGGCATACAGTAAGCGAAGCGCTGTATCCCGGGCAGCGTGGCGACATTGGAAATCTGATCGTACACCTGCATATCCATGGCGTCGATCAGCTTACGTGTCGCGATGATGCGCGCGGGCACAAGCATGCCTCGTTTGAAGTTTTTCGGCAAATCCCAGACTACGTCTGAGATCCTGGTGAAATCGGGCTTGTTGAACTCTATTTTTTCCGCTCGCGCAGACATGCTTTTACCTCCGGACAAGCTGCGATAACCTTGCCTGTTTAAATTCAATCATAATATTGACCGTGCGTCAAGACGGGTTGTTCGGAAAGGGAGAAGGATTGATGGTGTGTAATACTTTGAGGTGGGTCTAGCGGAGTGCAGCTTGCTCACTGGCCGACTTCCCGCGCGATTGCCGGGCGCAAAAACGTCGCCGAAGCTACAAGCTCACTCTTTTTTCCCCAGTGCCTCACGGACTTTACTGCTCAGGTCATTAGGAGAAAAGGGCTTCTGGAGAAAATGCACGCCTTCTTCCAGGATTCCATGCTCGGCGATTATGTCGGCCGTGTAGCCGGACATGAACAGTCGTTTGATGTCCGGATAGAGCAACAACAGACGTTTGCTGAGGTCCAATCCGGTCATCCCGGGCATGACCACATCGGTCACCAAGAGCTCGATCTTACCAGTAAACTCCTCGGCCAATTTAATAGCTTCACCCGGTCTACCGACCGCCAGCACCCGGTATCCAAAACTTTCCAGCATCTCTTTGCTGAGATTCAGCAATGCCTGCTCATCCTCCACCAGGAGAATTGTCTCCTGCCCGCCGGCAACCGTCTGGGGCCGGCCTTCCGTCAAAACCCGATCCCACTCACCCACATAACGTTGGAGATAGATATTGAAGGTCGACCCGACGCCCAGTTCACTGTCCACGTTGATAAAACCCCTGTTTTGCTTGACGATGCCGTACACGGTGGACAACCCCAGTCCGGTACCCTGCCCGGCGCCCTTGGTAGTGAAGAAGGGTTCGAAGAGATTCTGAAGGACTTCTTTCTCCATGCCGCAACCGCTGTCGCTCACGGTGAGCTGAACATATTCGCCGGGGATAAACTCCGTGTGAACGGCGCAAGAGGCTTCGTCAAAGGCAATATTGCTCGTCGCAATAGTGACCTTGCCGATCCCGGCGCAGGCATCACGGGCGTTGACGCACAAGTTGGCCAATATCTGATCAACCTGGCTTGGGTCCATTTTGACCGGCCACACGTCCTTGCCCGGCATCCAGGCCAAATCGACATCTTCGCCGATGAGCCTCCGAAGCATCGAGAGCATGTTCCCCACGGTGTCGTTCAGGTCCAGGACCTTGGGTGCTACGGTCTGTTTTCGGGCAAAGGCCAGCAGCTGCCGGGTAAGGTCGGCGGCGCGCTGTCCCGCTTTCCGGATTTCTTCCAAGCTGGCATGGAGCGGCTCGGCTGGGTCCATTTGTCGAAGCGCCAGTTCCGCATGACCGAGGATCACTCCCAGCATGTTATTAAAGTCGTGGGCCACGCCGCCTGCCAGCCTGCCGACGGATTCCATCTTTTGGGCCTGAAGCAACTGCGCTTGCAATTTTTCATGCTCCTCTTCCGTCTGCTTGCGCTGAGTGATGTCATGAGCGATGCCGAGCACGCCAACTATCTTGCCCTCGGCATCATACATCGGTGTCTTGATGGTTTCAAGCAGTGCATGGTAGCCATTGTCCGCAAACGTGACCCATTCCTCATTACTACTTGACTTGCCGGCTGCCATAGCCTTACGATCGTACTCGCGGAAAAAATCGGCCAATTCTTTTTCTACAAAGTCGTAGTCGGTCTTTCCAATAATCTCCGCTTCTTTGGCCCCAAAAAGGCGTTCGAACGTCTTGTTGCAAAACAGGTAGACACCCGCTGCATCCTTCAGCCATACCAGATCAGGAATGGTTTGCACCAGTGTGCGCAAAAAATTTTCACTTTTCTCAAGAGCCAGTTCCGTCTTCTTTCGTTTGGTTATGTCCTCAAAGACCCCGATGAGATACGCGATATCGCCGGAGGGGTCCCGCGCAATGGAAACGGTCAGATCAACCCAGATCGGCGTGTCGTCTTTCCGGAGGTATCTCTTTTCCATGCTGTACGTCGGGATTTCTCCCGCCAGCAAGCGGCGAACGTTTTCCCTGTTGGCATCCCGGTCCTGAGGATACGTGATGTCTTGGAACGTTTTCTGGAGCAGTTCCTCCCGGGAATAACCGAGAACATCGCACATCTTCCGGTTAACCCGTAATAAGCGTCCATCCGGAGCAGCATGCCCGATGCCCACTGCCGCCTGTTCGAACGTGGCCCGGAACCGTTCTTCATTTTCCCTCAGTTCGCGAAGAAAGAGGACACTGCTCAGTCCGTCGGAAATCCGGCGGGCAATCTCTGTAAAAAGTTTTTTCTCTTCCGTTGTCCAGACGCGGGGGTAAGAGCACTGGTGCATACC